>NZ_CACSJY010000016.1:0-121338 GCF_902706155.1 Pseudomonas sp. 18058 | reverse complement strand
GCTTGATGAGCCTTCAAGCGGAACACGACTGCTAAGCTTATCCACAATTGCTGGGACAAAAATCAGCAATCCGCCCTGGGTCAATTTTCAATCGGCAGGGTGGGTCAGTTTTCAATCAGCGCCAACATCTTGGATAGCCCGACAGCCTTCTTAGCGCCACGTAGCCGTAACCGCAGATCACTCAGTGATAAATGCGGTTCATGTAAATATTGCCGCCGCCAATCGCCCAACTCACCACGACGTATAGGCTGCCTCCGACGGTCTGAAATAATGAATAACCGTCGATGAAGCTGACGTTCGTTATCCTAGAAGTGCGGATGCTGGCGCCTTCGCGAAAACGCCCCGTTTTATCGCCATAAACTGTCCCCATTAGTATCGGAGGGCTGTCGACGGCCGCGAACAAAAACGCGGTGATGGGCACGCCGAAATCCATCTCCATTGCCATGGCGACAGCCGGCGGAATGGATAGGGCACGCTGTCGCTCAGTCATCAAACGGCACGCCTGCATGGTCAGCCGAGGAATGCTTTTCGCTGTCTACTCCACACATCTTTCAGCCCCCTTCAACTATCGACATATAACTGTACTAATCCCAACTGCACCCATGGGTGTGCGCGACTTCAAGCAAGCTCAATCAAAAAGCCAGAATCAAAGCCCGTTTGTTCTCGTGGGTAACCTCTGGGGTTTGAGACCACACGACAGCCCCCCAGCGTGATGTCAACTGCGCGGTGTGTATGACCAAAAATCCAGAGATCTGTTTTTTCAACTAGAGCGTGCCACCGGTTCGTGTACGCCGCGACGAGATGACCAGCATATTTTCCACCTGCGGCCTCAGGAACAGGTGAGTGATGCGTCACCACAATTGTTCTTCCGTCAAAATGTTTGTCCAGCTCCTCCGTAAGCCAATCGTACGTGGCGTGGTTACGAACAATCACATCGGTGGGACGTAACCGCCGATAGTTATCGCCTGTACGGATAACCCGGAAATCATTCATCCGCTCCCATGCAGTTCGCGATGCTGCCCCTACATCGCCAGTAGCGGAAAAATCAGTCCATCCAGTGGCGCAGAGGAACCGTGTTTGATTCCAAATAAAGGTCTCGTTTTCCAGGACGTGGACGTGCGGTAAGGCGGCTTCCTTCATCTTGCGTAGCGTGTGATCGATGTGGCCGCCGTAAAACTCGTGATTCCCGCAAATGTAGATGACAGGGCACTCGAAGGCTTCATTCGCCCATGTCACGCCCTTGGCTTTTACATCAATGTCCCCAGCCAATATCACCAGGTCAAAGGCATTGGCCGTGAGCTGATAGGGCGAAAATTCGTTGTGAAGGTCTGAAAGCACCTGAAACTTGATCAATGGCCTGATCTCGATTTACAGCTAAATTGAAAGAGCGAACCCAGAGGAACGGTCGGATTTCGCGAGCCATCAACGGACACACCGAACCGATACCGCCACCAATATAAATATATAGATTTGAGTGGCGGATGGCAAACGGGGCATACAACTCTGTTTTAACGGAACGGAAAAATGTCTGTGCGCACCGCATTCGCCGCAGCGCTAAAGGTCTTGAGAAAAAAGAGAGGCCTCACGCAGGAAGCTTTGAGTGGGAATATCACTCAGTCACACGTCAGCCAAATAGAAAATGGGAAAACCTCGCCCAGCCTTGAAGCCATCATCGAGCTTGCCAGAGTGATGGAGTTAAACCCCGTCGCACTGATGGCCCTGGTGTGCGCGGCGCAAGATGAGCTGACGGCCAGCGAAGTCCTGGAGCTCGCCAAAAAAGATCTTCAGGCAATCTCGCTACTAAAGGTCGCGATTCCATTAGAGGTCGAGGCAAAACCGCATCCGGGTGTCGCTGCAGCGGCAAAAACCCGCGAGAAAGTCCAAACGTTGAAGGAAAAAGGCTTCTCGCAAGCGGATATCGCACGGGAACTGGAGATGGCGGAATCGACGGTTCGGCGCCATTGGCATCGTTCGGGTTGAGGTAGTCGTAAATATTGAATAGTCCCCGAATTTTTACCCTCAGTTAACACATCACACCTTCCTGCTCGTTCGACCTAGCGGTGGCCCCAGACGTGGCGATCACTGCCACCAAGTGTGAGATGCGGTTTTTCATTTCGCCCTTTCGATTGTGTCAGTCACTCCAAGGTACTCAGCTCATGCCGAGCGCGCTCAAACAAACTTACAACTACACGTACCAACGACGTCAAACAGGCCGGCAGGTATCGCCATAGGTCGTGCTCAATTGCGGGTAATTGCACTGACCTAACCATCTATATGCATTCGAACTGACACGTCATTTGCATCGGATTCGACCAGGATACTTCGGGGACATGACCGGCAGGAATCGTCCAACCTCCCCCCTGGAGGGAAGCGTCTAATTCATAACCGCCATAGACACACTGCCGACGACTTCGTAACCTTGGGGAAAGCCTCGTCGATTTATCTTTTTTGTCCACAAGTCGCTCACTCAGACGGGCTAAGGCCCGTTCCTTAACCAGAATTTATATCTAAGGAAGAAAATGCAGCTAGGTAACGTAAAGCATTTCAAAGGGATTGGTTATGTCTGCTTTCTGGACATACTTGGGTTTTCTCAGGATATCCTTTCGAACTGGAGTGCATCTGAGTCAAATCCATTGGATAAGCTATTAGCTATAAAATCAGCACTGCCAGTGCTGCACGCTGATGAAATTGAGCCAGAATTGAACTCATCTGTCCGTAGCTATGTGTGCCGAGTTAATACAGTGTCCGATAGCATCACAATAGCGTTTGGACTCGAAAACAAGCTGATTATTGGTGATATGGTATTAGGCCTGGAGGCATTGTTGGCAAATGTACGAGAAGTTTGGCGCACAGCAATAGAGCTGGGCTACACACTACGAGGAGCTATTGATTTTGGCGATATTTATTGGGACAAAAACGAATTAGTAGGGCCGGCATTTATAAATGCATATCGTCTTGAATCAGAAATAGCAAGGGTTTCGAGGGTTCTTGTATCGTCGAAATTAAATAAACTTCTTTCTGATCTCGCCAGCAACTATTCAACTGGCATTACGGAGCACCTAATTACTAACTTTAGGAAAGATGTTGACGGTTACATTGTTTTAGATCCTTATAAAATGGGTGCCACAGACGAAGAAAGAAAGCTGTTAGTGCTGAAATTACAAACAATGGCAAGCCGGGTATCGCTCCCACTAATAAAAGAAAAATATGCACCACTAATCGAAATGCTTTCAAAAGAACCATCAGAGTTAGAACATAGCCAACTTGGTTGCTATTAGCGGCATGATTGAGGTGATAGTTACCGGACGCGAGTGACTGTTATTGGCCGAACCCGTCGTTCGAGGGCGGCATCTTTCGGCTGACGCGGTCAATAACGTTAGGTAACAACGGCAGACCATAGAACGACGAATGCTGTCTGCAAGGACTTCGGCGTTAACCGACAGGCTAGATTGACTCACCGACGGCGCTTGCAACCTCCGAGGCTTGCGCGCGCAGACCATACATCCGCTCTGCGTTTGTTTTGATCTTGCGGATTCTTCGGCTGACGACAACGGCGTTACGCTGCCGCAGTTCCGGCCGGATCTTCAATAGTCCCGTATTTATTGATTGAAAGATCCGACTCGGTAGCAACTGAGCCGCAACGCCACCGTCGATCTCCTCCAAGCAAACTCGGACAAGCTTGACCAACGTAATCGCCTCGTCTGGGGAGAATGCTGTGGGATGTTTTTCCGAGAAAACGAGACCGGGAATGGATGAACGTGCCTCCCAGAATCTCTGAAGTCTTGGCGCGTCGTGCTTTAAGAGCTTCGAATACTCAGTCGATAACTCGGTGCTCCCGTGAATTATGTGGTTGCGCCTTAGCCTTAGGTACTTCACCGTTTTGAGCAATGACGGCTCTATCGGTACAGTCTCACAGGTGGCAAAAGCCTTGCTCAGGCTTTCATCAATGGGATCAGCTACAGCTATTGGAACTCCAGCTATTTCGCCCCAGTGTCGCAAGGCCGCTTCGATGAAGATAAGGAGCTGCTCCACTGCAAAGGCGAAGCTGACCCCCAGCGACGCATTAAGCTGTGCCTCACGAAACGCCACGAGGCGCGTCATCGGCACATGTATTCGGTCGGCAAACTCATTCTCAGGGAACACCGCGCTCGTGAACGCCGCAGGAAGACGCGTCGCAAGCTCCCGCCACCGTGCTGCAACATCTTCGTGCATGAAAAGGATGAGACACATCTGGTCGTTGACGCTAGCCAATGCCCGCAGATGCACGTTGCGAAGAGGAGTTTTAGTGGGAGGCGACATCCAATGCACTCTAAGGTTTGGTTAAGGGATCAACTATAACCGGACATGAGTGAACGAAGCGAATGACTTTAACCCGTTGTTAGGCAAACGCTGTGAATCGACGTCAGATAGTACAAACCGCCCCATAACCAGTTGTTCCCTTGCAGAAAACAGGCTGGACAACATTGGAAAATGCCGTTTGCAAAACATATTCAACGCCACCAACTAGGAAAGCGATATATCAGTTTACGATGTTTCTGTATCTTTGGTTATTTTCGAACTCTTAACTTTTTTATCTACGAATATGGATGAGTGTCTAAAGCGATGTCTAAGCTGTCTATGCGCTCAAATACTTGGATCGCCAAATTTAATATGCAAGGATTAATGTTGTCGACATTGGCATACCACTTGAGCGTATTGCGTAGTAAGGGCTCGCCCTATTTTTTTCGGTTCCTTTGATTGCCTTCTCGGCTAAAAGTCTGGATGGTGAAAAAGCCGGCTGGTCAAAAACCGATGCAAACGGCTGAGGGATTTGCAGACGATGCGGAACCACTTCAAAAATAATGGCCCATAGCCACAATAGACGACACCTCCTGTCTGTTTGGGAGCTAGAATCACCAAACATGAATTTACGCACAAGTCAGTGTGATCGCGTTTAGCTCCAATTGCTGCCTGCAAGAGGCTTGAGGCCGTGTAGGCATCCTCAAGGATCATCGTGAGGTCGTGACATGGAAAAGCAAAATGCTGAGCACTTGCTAAGACTACTCGCCCACGCAGCCACGCTCTGTAGTTCTGACCGCGCCCATGCGTTACCCGTTCTGCGCCAGGCCGGCGCCCTGCTTTGGAGACTTGAGCCATCCGGGCCACCGATATCCGCCCTCGTACTGGAACAGAAATTAAGCACGCCGATTGAATGTTGGCTGCCCGAGGAGATCAGGGGTGATTACTCAGGCCCGCTACTGACCACCAACATGGCGACGCAGACATGCAACGAAATGATACTGGAGCTTAATGTCAGGCAGCTCTGGGAGGTGATCCAAGCGTGCGTCAACCGAGTAAAGCAGGCTTGCCGCCTTCGCTCGGATGGTGAGACGCTTTACCGCAACTTTCGTCTGTTTTTGATCGAGCATGCCGTCATCGAGCCCTCTCAGGCTCGTGACGTTTTCGTACCACTGAACTTGTCGCTTTCCGATTTCTACGAGCCCATCCCACCGCAGCTGCAACACAACGGGCTGATCTACCTCTGCCCCATCTGCCGATGGCCCATGAATGCGCAGCGGCACGAGGTTAACTGCGACTCCGCGTGGTGCCGGGAAAAGAAAAGCGTCTTTCAGCTCAAGGGCACACAGCTCGTCAATCGCATCAATAACAGCTCACTGAAAGGCGAGCCTCCAAAAGACCGCTTGATGCTCAAGCCCGCGCTTTGGAAGTTCACGTTGCAGCCCGGATTGCTGGAATTGGCACTGGCGGGAAAACTCACGGAAAAAGGATTTGAGGCGCTGCTGTGGCCCGACGTCGATCGAACGGATCTGCGTATCCAGTTGGGCGGCTCGATCCAGGATATTGATGCAAAAGTCTGGGTGTCACCCCACGAGCTCGCCAAGCACATCGAAAGGATTCCAGACCAGGTGTCCCGCTGGATCGTGATACCCGATTACCAGAAGAAAAATATCCCATTGCTCAGAGAGCGGTGCCCTGCGGGTGTACGGGTATTTACCCAGAGCCAATGCGTACGGGAGGCACAAAAACATGCGGCCCCTTTCTGACTACGCCACCATCTTGTTTCTCGCGCTCGCCGCACGCCATGTATCCACCGAACCCATGTTGGCTGATGCCACTGCGATCATCGCAGGACGCACGCGCAAATGGAGCGCCTGGGAGTCACTGCCAGAGTTGCAGCAATCACTGATCGCCCAGGGTTTGCGGCTCAGGCCATCCATGCTCGCGCAGCCCAAGCGATTTATGATGAGTGCCGAGGCCATCATCAAGAGCGAAATGAGCCCATTCGAACTGGTCGATAGCACGAAACTCGGCCTTGAGTTGAATGAGCGCGACAGGTATCGCGTATCACCCAGCTTGGATGTTGACCAACTGATCCGGGAAAACTTTGAGGCGTTGAGAAATGGGCGCCCGGCCAGCGTCACGGCCCAGCTTCCGGAAACGGGAGACGTGGTGCTCAAGCACATCACCGGCGATCAGATCAGAGTTTTCCAGATCCCTGAGGCCGAACGAGCCGTGTTGGCGACGCGCATCCAGCACATCAACATTGCCCCCTCCTCAGCTGTCCCCGAAATAAGCTGGGACTACGAGGCGCTTGAACGCCTAGCCCAGCAGCTGGACTTGGAATCCAGCCTTCACAGCCAGCACGCCACGTCCCTGAAGAACATCTGGGGTGAGCAAGCCACGCGCGCGGCCAACTCCGGCAGTTTCTATCGGGTCAATGCTCCAACGGGCACCGGCAAAAGTGTCGTCATGCTCATAATGGCCATTGACGCTGCTCGCCGTGGACACAAAGTCGTTATTGCCGTACCGACCTTGGTCGAACTGGCCAACACCGTGCAGGCGCTCAAACAGTCAGTAGCGGTTACTGCCAAGGATCTAACGGTCGCACCGCTGCATTCCGCGACTCGTATTCACGAAAGAGCAGAAATGCATTTCGCACAACGCAGTGTTGACCACCCTTACGATTACGCCTGTTTGCTCAATGCCTACTCGGGCGATCTCAAGGCCATAGAGCCTGGCACTGAGCCTTGCTTCAACGTTCAGGTGTCGACGATCAAGAACGATGAGAGCGAATCTTCAAAGCGACTGAAGCATTGCCCATTCCTGTTTCAATGCGGTCAAACCCGGATGCTGTCGCAAGCCATCGAGGCGAACATCGTGGTCATCAACCACCATGCGCTGCTGTCGGGTACCACACGCATTCCCCTGTCCGACGCTGAACAGTTTCCAGGCCCGCGAAGCCTGATCGAAATCCTGCTGCGAACCTCCCCGGTCTTTCTGGTGGATGAGATTGATGCCCTGCTTAAAACGGCCATCGACAGCAGTGTGATCGAGCTCCAGCTAGGTAACCTAGGTGACAACAGCCCGCTGCTACGCCTGTTTAATAATGTTGTCAGTCGACCCAAAATTTCGGGGATCGATCGAAGTAGTTTTTTCCGAGTCAACTGGGCGCTGACCTATTGCACGCTCAGCGTCAGTCAGTTGATGAACCTTCAGCAAGAACGCTATTTCGAGTGGCCAATCAAGGAAACCACTTGGCCCGAAGCCAATGACAGCTTCATCATGAGTGCCCTTGGAATCGAACGCGAAACACTGGAGCACCTCTTCAGCAACAATGTAGGAAGTTTGCCGCCCTACCTTGAATCCCTGAGCCGCAACCTGGCCAATTGGCGCACCAACGATGGTGAACATAGGCTTGAAACGCTCGCCACCGAACTCGGTCATCTCATCACTTCACTCTCTGCCGACGGCCAGTTGCCGGTGCCGCTCAAGGAGCACGAGCGTATACGCCTCAAAGCATCGCTCATCCTGAGAGGCACGCTGTTCATCATCGAGACACACCTTCGCAATCTGCAAGTGGAACTCCCGGCTTTCGTCAACGCAGAAATCCCCTTTGCGTATGAAGTCCGGCGAAGCATCACCGGCCCAGAGCCGCTGAGCCCCAGTCCGAACGGCCCACTGCAGCGCGCTGTTTTTGGTTTCAAACGCAAAGACAGTAGCGAGGACGAATCGACCCTGAATGTCGTGGCCATGCGAGGCGATCCGCACGGCACCCTTCTCTCTCTGCCTGATGTGAGCGCGCTGGGTTATGCCGGCGTAAAACGATTGTTCATTGGCTTCTCCGCCACGGCTTACTTCCCAGGTGCCAGTTCGTTCGACTTGAAGGCACTGGATCTGATCGACGTTCCGGATGCCAAAGGCCAAGTCACCTTCAAGGATGTGAATCTGACCACCGCCATATCAGGTGCGCCCTATTTCGAGCGCAAATACCGCGTGACGAAGCTCGCAAAGGAAATCTGGCCATGGGTGCAAACACGGCTCGAAAGCCTCAGCCAAGATCCCGTCACTCAGGACAGAGCCCGACTCCTGCTGGTCACCAACAGCGATTCAGATGCCGAAGCCCTCGCCATGACGCTGGCCAATATGCCAGGAGGCCCTGGACAGTCAGTAGGCTGGGTGCGAGGGAGAAGAAGGGAATACAAACCTTCATCACTTACCAGCCAGCACACGCTCATCTATGACGATCTCGCCGAGTTTACGTCGGGAAAACACAAGGACAAGACTGTACTGGTCAGCGCCTTGGGGCCTATGGCGCGAGGCCACAATATCGTCAACGCCGATGGGCTCTCAGCCATCGGCGGCGTCGTGATTTGTGTTCGCCCGCTGCCGTCCTCGGACAGCCCCAATAACAACCTCGCCCATATCTGCTACGAAACCGCCAATACCGTCTTGCCACGCATCAGTCCAGGCGAAGTGATGATGCAGGAGCGCAACCTTTCGAACGATTTGTTGCAGCGCATCCGCACCTCACCTCCGGCGTTTACCCAGCAGCCGCACAACATTCGTCACTACACCATCATGAACATCCTAGTGAGCCTGACTCAACTCATCGGTCGAGGACGTCGGGGCGGTACACCCGTCACTTGCTACTTCGCAGACGCCGCCTTCCTGGCAGGACGGACAACATGGCCACAGATGCTCGCAGACAGCGTTGCGCGGCTTAAGCATGACGGTGACTGGGGACAGTTCGAACTTCACCACGCCGGCATCGCGACGGCTGTTCAGCAGTACATTATTCAATCGAGAAAGGAAGCATGATGAAGACGCTTGAACTGCGCACGACCCTGTTCAAATTTGACCCTACACAACTGGGCGAGGCGTATCGCGTTCAAGTCGGCACGCATTACATTGACGCTTGGCAGGCCCTCCAGGGACTGACGCCCAAGCCTCATCCGGGCCTGCCCACAACAGGGCTGGAAGAAATGCTCGCGGTGCTGTCCGGTGGGCCCGTCAAAGTGAATTTGTTCCCCCAAAAGGACGGCGGTGTCTCGGCGATTCTTCTGCTCAATCCCGTCCCTATAGACAGGATCAACGAGGCGCTGCATCTCTGGTCGATGGATGTGCTGAGGATCTGGAACCAACAGCTTGAAGGGTTTGAAGGAAAGCTGGTGGTCACAGGCCTTGTACCGCTGCCAGCGAGCGGCCTGGTAATGCCTGGCGACATCTCGTCCTTGGCATATACCGTGATCCCTTGGCTGGTTGGCCAAGCGCTCATCAAGAATCCAATGCAAGCCAGCCGGCCTATCAAACTGTACCAGTCGGCAGACACGACGCTTCTCGCATGGGATGACCCCATCGTCTCAGAGAACGACGTCCGATACGCCAGTGCACTCCACGCCATTGAGCCGAAACTGATTTTGCTGCGTGGCCGAGATAAGCCGTACCTGCAATTGCGAGTGAAGCTGAGTCAGATCATGCCTAGCTGGGCCGGCAAGAAAAAACACACTTGGGTCAAAGTAGGTGACCTTATCGTAAAGGCCAAGATAAAAACTCGACGCGTCGATGATCAGTGGAGGACGTTTTACGAACACCCCGTGGAAAAGCTGCTGACTTTCATGGGTGTCCCTACGTTCCCAAACATAAGCGAAGGCAACATCCCCATCGACAGCGACGTCCGGCCTATCCCCTCCACGCCGCCTTCCACACCCTTGATCGCCTCCGGCCCCGGCCCGCAGTTTCTCGATCAGGCCAGTTTCCATCTCTTGCGCAGCCTGCCGGGCACCTCTGCTCTACTGGCAAAAAAAGCGGTCGCCAGCATGAAAGAAGTCAGAACAGAAGCCACAGGAGAAGTGGTGAACCTGGCTGTGATGGTGCTCGCGGCACATTCCGAATTGATGCTGCGCTTGCACGCGGCTAGCCGATCGTTAGCGGTGGACAGTCAGTTCTTTCGCAAGGTGACACCGCCTTTGATAACGCTGACGCGACTGGATGTTCCAGACGCACAGCGCATGCTCGCGGGAGAACATGACAGTCATGTGCTCAAAGAGTGGCTGTTGAGTCATGTGCTCAAAGAGTGGCTGTTGAGTCATGTAATTCCCGCTGCCAAGCAGCAACCGACTCAGGTAGCGATCATCGAAACCAGTTCGGCTGCCGCCGCATTGGCACCGGAAAAAGATCCCAAACACTTGATTCGCCGCGTCTTGGCAGAGCATGGGATTGCCACCCAATTCATCATGCACACCGACCCTACCGATGAGCCAAAGAAAAAGCTGAAGACCCAGGATGCCAGGGACTTCAAGGCCCTCAACTCGCTCATCGAAGCGATCCGCTTGAGCGGCTATCTCCCGGCCCCCACCCCAAGAATCAAAGCGATGCCCGAAAACACCACGGTGCTTTCTATAATAGTTGATCGGTTTCAAGATAAGGGGTGGTCGACATTACTCCCCATCATCACCCGAGCTACCTTGGGCTCTCGCAGCCCTGAAGTATTCTGGTTCGACCCCGGTTCTGACTTCGTAGGTAAGTGGTTCAGTTATACAGATGGCCTGACGGCTATCCATGCTACGACTTCATTACTCACGCCGGACACGCTGAGGAAATTGGTCACCCAATCATTTCTGGTTCCAACAAGCACCGCTGACGGCCCATTGATTGTTTGCCTGGATAGCAATTTGCGCACGTTTTACGGTGGACTCAAAGACAGCCCTGGCCAGGGCCTTCCTCCCGTGCCACAAGGCGCGGCGATTGTCCGGATCCGAGCAGACGAGGATGTCGCACAAGTCAGCGGCAACCAAACGTTCTCTCCCTACACGCCTCACTACATTGGCACCAAAGTTGGCGTGTTCCAGTCCTGCGAAAATCCGGACGTTTACTACTTCATTTCACCGTCCAAGCAGTTCGGCACCGTTCGATCACAGCGTCACAACACCCGGTACGACGTTTCGGATCGAGACTTACGAGATCCTTGGCAGCAGTTGGGTGTCACGGAAATCACCATTATTGACCCAGGTACTTTTGCCTCGACCACTGCCACGGCGGAGCAAGTTGCTTTGCTCTGCAGGAACGCGCCCTTCTGGGATGGCCACCTGCGTCTGCCCGGGCTAATGCACTTGGGCGCACAGATCGCAGGAGACCATCCGATCCTGGAAATGCATAGGAAGGCAGAGGCCAATCGGGGGAGCTGATTTGGAGCTCTTGTTGTTTGTTTTTGACTTTTTTTGATGGCATCAAGGATTGAAGGCCCGAGGCCTATGGGGCCAAATGGGCAGAAAAATGTATTCCTGCGTGTATCAGATCGGACTTAAATCCACAGGGCTAAGAAGGAACGATAATGCCAACTATCAAAAAAGTGGTGCTCAAAAATTTCAAAAGCTTCAGTGACCTGACGCTCAGTTTTGATCCCGGCACCAATGTGATCATCGGGGACAATGAGACGGGGAAAAGCAGTGTGCTGCTCGCGCTAGATCTCACTTTGAGTGCAAGCCGCAGCCGTGTCGAAACAATCGGACATGAAGCACTGCTCAACCGCGCGGCAGTTAGCAACTTTCTGAACGGGCCAAAGACAATCGATCTGCTGCCGAGCGTCATCGTGGACGTGTTCCTTGAGGAAGGTGAAGATCAGGGCTTTTACGGAACTCAGAACTTGCTCGGCATAGAGACAGACGGACTGCGTATGGAAATCGTCCCTCTGATTGGAGAGTTCGGCCCCACCATCGTCCAGCTGCTTAAAGACGATCCAGAAAACTTTCCCTATGAATACTACGCCGTAAAATTCTGGACGTTTGCAGCAGCACCTCATGTGAGTTATCGACGTCCCGTGAAGCACCTGCTGCTCGACAGCTCCAGCATCGACAGTGAATACGCAGCGCGTGAATACACTCGCACTGTGTTCAGCTTCAATGCTGAAGTGCCTGACCGGTATCGACTCGAAAACCTGTACCGGAGGGGCAAAGAAGGTTTTCGTAACATAAATCTAGCCGCGTTGAACGAGAAGCTTGACCCCTACCAATTTGGCCTCAGAACCAGCACGCGCTCGAACCTCGAAACCGATCTAATTATTACCAAGGAAGGAATCGCCATCGAGAATCGGGGCAAAGGTGAACAGTGCTTCATCAAGACCGAGTTCGCGCTGCGCAAGCACGAAGCTCAAGGCGGCCTGCATGTCTTGCTGCTTGAAGAGCCTGAGAACCATCTGAGCCATACCAATATGAAACGGCTCGTTGAACGACTCGCTCATACAGAAGGGACGCAGCTGTTTATCGCCACCCACAGCAGTCACATCAGCTCTCGACTCGACCTTCGTCATGCACTGCTGTTGGGTACAGGTCAGAAATCAGGCCAGCTGAAAGATCTGACCGAAGACACCGCCAATTTTTTCATGAAAGCGCCCGACAATAACGTTCTTGAGTTTGCACTTTCCAAGAAGGTCGTCCTAGTGGAAGGTGACGCGGAATTCATCCTGGTCGATGAGTTGTACAAACGGCATTCAGGCGGTGCAACGCCGCAAGCTGATGAAGTGCATATCATTTCGATCGGTGGGACGAGCTTCAAGCGCTACTTGGAACTGGCCAAGCTACTGGGCATCAAGGTGGCGGCTGTTCGCGACAACGACGGCGACTACCAGCAAAACTGCGTTGAAAACTACAAAGGCTGTCTCTCCGATCATGCGAAAATCTTTGCTGATGAAGACATCACCCGGTCGACCTTCGAGATCGGCTTTTACCAGGATAACAAGGCCACCTGTGATGACTTGTTTGCCGCCGGCCGCAAGACGCTAACCGTTCAGGAATACATGCTGAAGAACAAGGCGGATGCGGCCTTTGAGCTGCTGATGAAAAAATCCGCCGACTTGGTCGCTCCGAAATATATCCAGGAGGCGATCAAATGGATAAGAGCGTGATTTTTGCAGTCGCCGGCTCAGGCAAGACAACCCTGCTCATTGACCGCCTTAGCCTGGAAAAGCGTGCCCTGATCATAACCTACACAGACAACAATCATCGGCACCTACGCAACAAGATCATCCAGAAATTCGGGCTGATTCCATCCAACATTACGCTGATGACATATTTCTCGTTTCTGCATGGGTTTTGCTATCGGCCACTGATGCAAATGCAGTTGGCCACCAGGGGGCTCAATTTCAGGCGTCCACCCGATTTTTCGGGAAGACTCAAGCGCTCGGATATCAAACATTACAAAGACTCCACGGGTAGGCTTTATCACAACCGGCTAGCGAAACTCATTGAGCAGATGGAGGCCATACCGGATGTCATCGCTCGAATTGAACGCTTTTACGACAGCCTGTACGTCGATGAAGTCCAAGACTTCGCCGGGAACGACTTCAACCTCTTGACTGCGATTTGCAAGGCCGAGGTGAACATCCTGTTGGTCGGCGACTTCTATCAGCACACGTTCGATACCAGCAGGGATGCCCTGATCAACAGAAGCCTTCACAATGATTTGGTCAAGTATGAAAAAAGATTTCGCGCGGCGGGGCTAAAGATAGACAAGGAAACCTTGAGCCGAAGCTGGCGTTGCGGGAAAACAGTATGTGACTTCATCACCACCTACCTGCGCATCGACATCGGTGCGCACGAAGATCGAATCAGCGAAGTCGTTGCCGTGGAGGACAAAGCGACAGCGCACGCGATTCATGCTGATCCAGCAATCGTTAAGCTCTTTTTACAGGAGCACTACAAGTACGGCTGTTACTCGCAGAACTGGGG
Organism: Pseudomonas sp. 18058; assembly: GCF_902706155.1. NCBI lineage: Bacteria > Pseudomonadati > Pseudomonadota > Gammaproteobacteria > Pseudomonadales > Pseudomonadaceae > Pseudomonas > Pseudomonas sp. 18058. The sequence continues at coordinate 107,335 of NZ_CACSJY010000016.1, read as the reverse complement.
CGCGAGCAAAGGCATGGATAACTACAACGACGTGTGCATCGTCATGGGCACTGAATTGTGGGGACAATATCTCAAAGGCAAGTTACACGAAACGAAACCCCAGACCAGGAACAAGCTTTACGTTGCTTGTTCACGGGCCAATGGCGGGATTTTCTTTGTGCCCCAAAAGCTGTTCAAGCCATTCAAGCAATAACCCCAATCCGCTGGTCTTGGCTCATGTCCATTGAGCCAACCAGCGCTGTCAGAGACTGACACAACGTATCTTGCAACGGGTAATACTAGTCGCTTGGGGTGACGCTCAAATCCCCAACCATGCCTTGAGCTTTCTCCACACACCGCCTGCTGTGACACCCGCCTATGAGAAGCACATGATCAGTGGAACAGTGATCTTTGGCTCTAGCAGCTTTCCAACCGTCTCAACCATCCATGCGCCCACCGGCCACGTTATCTGAATGACCATCAACAACGTGAAACTGAGAAAAGCACGAAGCAAATACTCGTGGGTCATTTTGATCCCGTCGACCTTTTTGTTGCCCAGCGGATAGTTGTATAGGGTTGCACGAGCTAAATGTTTTGCGAGCTGCGCCGGTGGAGAAGACTTATTCCAACTGTCAGCAATTTCGCTTGGCCCTACCAGAGCAAAACCAGCCACCTTCAGCGTTCTGAATGCCCATGCCCCGGCAGTCAACAGATAGGTCACCGCTCCCGCGAATATGATCAGTGAAATAAAGCCAAGCCCCTTGTTGATCTTGTCACTCCACAAATTTGGCAACAACGAGACAAGTACAGGTATCAACGCCGTGATCGCTGCGAGATAGATCCCAGCTTTAGCGTCGGCTCCTTTTCGCCTGTCAACCTCAGCATCAAAAAGGCGCCTAGCTTCCTCTAGTGCAACCTCACCGCTTTTCGACCAGTCGCCCTTGATGATGGATGACTTGATGCGCTCAGTTCGTTGACTGTCTTCGTGTTCCTGCTCAAGTGTCAGAGGCTCAAGAACAGGCCAAACCAATTCACGCCTGAACTTGATCATGACCAGTCCTTAGAAGTTCATCCACGATAGCTGAGGCAATGGGATAACCAGTCATATTCTCAATCCATGCCCATTGACCGTTAGGATTTATTTCCAAGAACCACAGCTTGTCTTCGCGATCGCACACGAGGTCAATGGCGCCAAAGCGCAAATTAAGACGCTTCAGAAGACAGCGACATTGCTCTTCAACCTCGCTAGGAAGCTTCAGAGTTTCGTGCTTCAAATCTGGACGGCTGCCCTGCCGCCAATCAACTTCAGTTTCAGGGTGACCCTGTGACCAAATTGCAGTCGCAAAAACCCTTTCACCTACGACCGTCACCCTGACGTCATACTTTTTCACGATCTCGGTCTGTGCAATGAACGGTGCGAGTGCGATTGACTGACTTTGGTCGTCTTCGATTCTGTCTAAGCGAGAGGTGAAAATCACCCGTTCATTCTCACCAGCAAGAACCGCTTGGCGAAGAGGCTTCCCGATTGCAGGCCCATCCTCTGCTATCCGTCGAACTGACTTGATATCATTCGTGATTACGGTCGCGGGTAAGTTGAAGCCTTCCTCATGGGCAAACACCAATTGCAGGGGCTTGTCTTCAGCCAAGAAGATGTTCGTGGGAGAGTTGAGCCATTTTCCATCTAACCGGCTGTATAAGCTTTTTAGAAAGCTGCCCCACTCTGCTTCGATATAAGCCTGCTCCCCTGCATCAGTAAAACCGGCGGCGAGGACAGGTGCCCCAGGACGGCGGAAGTAGGCCGCAGTGATTTGATCACCTCGAATTGACCTGTCCCCCAAGGAAACCGACCATGCGGAACGAGGGTAACCAGCGATTGAGCAAAGCGCTTCAGGGAGCTGCTCTGTGTTCAACCGGAAATACGCTATTTTTCGTCGCAGCAGCTCTGCTACTACGTAGTCCATCGTGATATCGCGACGATTCGTTACCAACAACAGCATAACCACCCCTTCAATCAATTCTTAGCGAAGCGGGTCTAGAATCCAAACACTGGATTACCGTTGTCGTCACGCTCTTGCTGTGCTTCAGTTTTGGTCATCAACTCAAGCAGATGATTAGCCTCACAATTGTCATCTCGCTCAGAAATAGTGTCCGTCTTGGTCATTAACTGAAGAAGATGACTTTGCTCCCAAGGACGATCATCGTCTTGTTCGATATTATGAGCCGTCTTTGTCATCATCTCCAACATCCACATCGCTTCATCATCCTGCTCTGCATTGACCTTCGTCTTGGTAAGCAGCTCGCTTAGAGCACCCTCAGCAATGATTGGCTTGGGGCCTTCAGCTGTGTCCACAACCCACATATCCAATTCATTGGAGTAGTAGCCTGGGATCTTGTCATCCCCTGTTCGCGCAGTGGCTGCCTTAGTCAGATATGGAGATACCGCAAGATTGTTTTGCATCGAACCCATCAACAAACCTCCTTTCATTCATGGCCGACGGATTCGGCTCGATCAAAGACGATACCATTAGGCCACTAAAGAGGGCTAACCTTCCGCTCTGAGCCACGACTTAAATCGATGTTCGTACTCTGGGCAAATTGGTAGCTTGACCAAGTGGCAGCGGTTAGCGAGGTTCAAGACAGCCGGTGATCGATGCCTCCGGCCGGCCTCTCATCATTTACGTGCCAACTCATGGCGTGTGCAGCCTTGGTAATAGGTCTGCTCTACTGTTTTGGGGCTCACCCTGCTTCGACTGGAGAAAGTCTGCTCAGTGATTCCAATAGCCATCTTCTTCATCCACGGCTGCGAATAGTTACTCTGCTGGAAATGTCTGCGCGTGCTAAAAAGCGTTTTGCCGGAGAGCTTCGATTGTTGGGCACTTCTGGCGATCTGCGCCCCCCAATGACACATTTCAGCCTGGTTCTTGGTGATTGTCTTAGCTTCTACGGTTGTGGCACATAGGGTGAATAGAACAATCCCGAAAGCGAGAGGGAGAGAACGCATCGAATCCATTCCAAAAATTGTGAAGTAGAAAGACTATCTGGAAGTACTGAATCAAGGGGGCCATCATTGCCCATTCATAGGGCACGGCAACGAGTTATCGGACAGATCGACATAAAAAGCCATCGGTTAGACGCTCGCTGACAATACAATGGCCTCGTGCTTAATACTCCAATGCCTTTTTTCGTTTCAACCTCCAGTTTTGTTACCCCTGTAGACCATCAAGTTGAGTGACTACCGTGCATGTCGCGCTCCTTGATCAAGTATTTACGCAGTCTCATCACCGCCACTGCATCCTTGGCGATCCAGCCGTGGGGTCGGTCGGGAGCGCCGATTGCCGGCCTTCTCAGCCTCATGATGGGCAACAGCTAATGTAGCTTTGGAGAAGAAATGATTTGTTCCGATTGCGTTACCCACCAGACGCTGAAAAACCTCATCCACGATACTGGTGAGGACGGTGTCTGCCACTACTGTGGAAATGAAGGTACTGCTTTGGAGAAAGAGCAGTTCTTTCAAGAAATCCTGGATCGTGTCGCTCATAACACCGCTACGGAAGACGATCTTTCCCAATATGAGTACTGGATGCTGTTCGAGGGTGGGTCAGATGAGATTCCGATTGCCTATCTCGACGTAGTCCTTTCTGAATGGGCCGAACTGGGGGAAGAGCTATTTTTCGACGATCTGTATGACTATGCGCCTAAGGTTTTCACGATCAACGATCGAGATATGGATCGTCATTATTTTGCCGATGAGGGGGAATTGGAGAGAAATTTTTTTGAGGACAAATGGAACAGGTTCATCCAAGAGATCAGGCACACACATCGATTCTTCAATGCTAGCGCAGGGAAATTCCTAGACTCGGTTTTTGACATCCTTTGCAGTCAGGACGGCGCACTCAAACCTGAGTGCGTTCGAACAATTACTCGCGGAGAACCGCTTTACCGTGCCCGTTCAGCGTCAACACGCGAGCAGGTTATGAAAATAATTAAAGCGCCTGCGAGCGAGCTTGGCCCTCCCCCTAAAGACAGGGCCAGCAGTCAACGAATGACACCCAATGGGATATCGACAATCTATTGTGCCCTTGAGCGCGAAACATGTTTGAGCGAGATCCGTGCCATCACCGGGGATAACGTTGTAAGCATTGCAATGACGCCCATCGAGCAACTCAGTTTGCTCGACTTGACTAAGCTTGACCGCGTTGATGCTCCTCACCTCAGCATTCTGGATAAGGGCTATCTAGAAGCGATGCACCTTAAGACGTTCATTAGCTCCCTGGTAAAAAAGATGTCCAAGCCTAAGGGGCCTGGTGACGAGCTCAGTTATTTATCGAGTCAGGTTGTGTTCGAGTACCTGAGACTTCGCTTCGGTCGCGAAGTCGATGGCCTAGTCTTCCCTTCCGTGCAAACCGGCGAGACAGGCACAAATGTCGTTTTGTTTCCGGAAGCCAGCATCGTGAGCGGACGAAACTTTCCTCTTGAGGAGGATGAAGGTGAAGCCACAAAGGTGAAGGCGGCACAACCGTTCGAGCCAGCCGCGAGACTCTGTTGCATACCCGACTCACTGCGATACCACAAGATCACGGCAATCATTACTCAGGCGCGTGAGTACAAATACAGTGAGGATCTATTCCTAAGTGATTTGGCTCGCAACCGCCTCGGGTTGCGCTGAGACTAACGTTTTTGCCTAGCGTGACGACGACCGAATAACCGTTGGTCGGCTTCCGACCAGCGACACTTGGTCAACGTTGACAGGGTAAAGAAGAGGTATAGGCTTGAGATATCGCCATTTAAGTTATTGACGAAATTGAATTATTTTGTTGCCTAGGTTTTTTGTCAACAAAATGCCATAACAGATAACGAGGTCAACGGTGACCGCAGCAACTTCAGCTACGGCTGGCTGCCGGTGCAATCCGGTCAATACGGTTCGTGCCTGACCCAGGTCGATTTCAAAGCAAAGAAGGTCATGCCCCGCCCATCGATTCGCGGCATGATCGCCCGCACCTATTTCTACATGAGCAAGCAATACGGCTTACGCATTTCGAAACAGGATCGGCAATTGTATGAAGCGTGGGACAAGACTTACCCGGTGCAAGACTGGGAGCGTCAACGCAATCAAAGCGTGGCGTGCGTGATGGGACGCGGCAATGAGTTTGTCGGCCCGGTGAATATGAAAGCCTGCGGTTGATCGAACGCGCAAAAAGAAAGGCCTCGAACGTGATGTTCGAGGCCTTTTTTGTGGCTAGCTGCCGGCCTTGTTGTAGCGCCAGTAACCCATCAGATTGAGCGACTCGCGCGGGATGCCACAGTCTTTGATCAGGTACCTGCGCAAGCTCATCACTGCCGCGCTTTCTCCAGCGATCCAGCCGTAGAAACCTTCGGCGGCGGTTTCGGCGATTTCCCAGAGTATTTCTTTGTCGATATCGACGTCGGCGAGTTCGACAGTCCGACCCATGGATGAGGTGTGGATGGGTGGAACGGCTTTTTGCACCGCCTCAACCATCAATGTACCAGCGGTGGTTTTCTCGCGGATCAGCCACTCCACGGTCAGCCCCGGCCAATCGGGAACTGGCAGCATGTCCTGAGCGCTGTCGACTTCAAAGAACGCTTGAGTCTGGGGCGGAGCGGCTTTCGCGGCCAACACATCAAGAATGCCCATGGCAGCCGGCAATGCGGTGCCGTCGGCGACCAGCAGAACCTGATTGAGGACTTGCGGCGGCTTCCATTCGAAGCCTCCGGCGTCATTGGCCGAGAAGCGCCGGTCGGGCGCAAGGATCTGCATCGAATCCCCCGGTTGCGCACGAAGTGCCCAACGCGAGGCCGGGCCGGTTTCGCCGTGCAGGACGAAATCGATATCCACTTCGCCTTGTTCGGCGCGCAAATGGCGAATGGTGTAGGTGCGCATCGCCGGACGTCGATCAGCAATCATTGCCTTGAAGCGCGCGTACCAGCCTTCACCTTGAGCCAGTCTGGCCGGCGAACCGTCGGCCGCAGGGAAAAATAGTTTCACCCGTTGATCCGGCGCCCAGGTGGCCATGTCGTTGACCGAGGGATGAACCAGGGTGATCCGCATCATGTGCGGGCTCAGCTGGGTTTTGCGCTGGAGAGTGACATCGAACAGCTTGTAGGGATTGGAGGCCATGCGGAGCTCCTTTGGGAAATCGTGACTGGTTCGTATAAGACGAGTCAGATCCGATGACCTTTAGGTCGCTCCGCTGAAAGGCAGGCTTACGGCGTGATCGGGTGCTCGATCACCACCGATTCAATATTTTGTTTCTTGGCTTTTACCAATGCCGCATCCACTTCTACTTTTCGCGCTTCGGCGTCGGCTTGCGAATTGAACGGGCCGATCAGAATGCGCGGTTTGCCGCTGCTGTCTTTGATCACCGTCGGGATAAAAGCGTGCTCGATCAACCAGCCGCTCAGGTCGCTGACAGCCTGCGGGGTTTCGCCGCGCACTTCGAGATCCCATTGCGGTGCAGCCGCCGCTGCTGGCGCCGTCACTGCTGCCGTTTGTGGTTTCGGTGCCTCAACGTTTTTGCCTTCACCACACCCGGCCAATACCAGTGCCGCGACCATCCAGACCAATTTGCGCACAACGCTTTCCTCGAAATTCTCAAAGGCGCGATCTTAACATTCAAAAATACTTCGCGAGCCCCGCAAAATGGGCACAAAACAACGAGAATGATGATTGCAGCCTCTGTATAGTTACGCCCTGGGAATTAATGCCGCATCTGCGCGTCAGAAAGAGGCACCCAAACTGTGAGACTTCGCACTAATCTATACGTACCACCGACCTCTGCACTGTCTGAATCAGGTGCCCTACAAAGCAATCAAGGAGAAGACCATGCTGATACTCACCCGCAAAGTCGGTGAAAGCATAAACATTGGTGATGACATTACGATCACCATTCTGGGCGTAAGCGGCCAACAGGTTCGCATCGGCATCAACGCTCCAAAGAACGTTGCCGTACACCGTGAAGAGATCTATCAGCGCATTCAAGCTGGCCTGACCGCACCGGACAAGCCACAAACGCCCTGAGCCTCACAGCAGTCAGTAGCCAGTTAGCTTGCCCGAACGCAATGACTGGCTAAAGATTCATGCGCCGTCCTGCCATCCACCCCCACTTCGTTGGCCACGGCGCTTGATATGCTTTCCCGCCCCGCTTGATCCACCCTGCCCTCTGTTGAATCCGATACTACCCGCCAATCTTAAGGCTGGATGTCGGACGTTTCCGAGAGAGCACGGGGAATCCGCCCTCCTAGCCGAACGTCACCCCTCGCGCCATTCCTGTTGCGGCGACAACCATCAGCACCAGCAATAGCGCTTCAGCGTGACTGATTCGTGCATAGATTTTTGCCCGCCCGGTATCAATCGGCTTGCCCTTTGCCAAAGCGATCCGCCATTTGATCAACGTAATCATCGGCGCGAGCTCCATCAGCAGAATCAGCACAAACAACGTCATCTTCAGATGGAACAGCGGCTGATGCAGGTAATAGTCGGTGCCTTTTTCATACCCACCGAAGGCCCGCATCCCGCCGGTGATCAGCAGGATCAACGCAGAGACACCCCATAGATTGTCAGCGAGCAAAACCCGCTTCACCTCTCCGGTTCCGGCAGCGAGTCGACTGAACGCCGTCCCGCGCGTCAGTACCGCCCAGAAGCCCAGGGCAAACGCCAGTAGATGAACCGCTGCAAGAAACCAGTGAACCAGCATCGAGACACTCCCATGAACAAGAGCAGAAAATCGGCCAGTCAGTAGTAGTCGAAAAAGTAGGGGTTTGCTCGCGCAGGTATGTAGGACTTGTTACGTCCTTGCGCACGAAGAAGGGAAAAGCCAAATCGCAGGCAAAAAAAATCCCAAGCAGCTGATGGAAGCTTGGGATTTAAAAATGCATAAACCGTGGTGGTGAACGCGGGGCGGATGTTACTGAAATTCACAGTCTGTAACAAGGTGTTTTTGATAACCGGTTGGTTAAATAAAACCGTAACCCATTCAATATACGTATTATTTTTCATGGCCTCGGCGACGAACGGTGATCGCTTACCAAGCATTGGTTCGAATTTATAGATTCACAACTCGACCAGTTTTTACGAGCAACCCCGGAGCATATTCCTTGGAAAGGTCGACTGCATTCGACTTAATCACTTTCCACACCGAACAACTCACTCAGGCAGAAAAAATGAATTACCTGATTCGGCATTCGGTCAAGAATTGTGAACGCAGTAAATCTGACGAGGTGCAGTAATGACTATCGAAGCAGAGACACTCGTACAACTGACCGAAGCGCTCCAGCAACGCGGCATGACTCTGGTATCAGACGTTGCATTCATCCGAGCGCCCTACCGGCATAACCATCGCTGGGTTTGCAGCGTAGAGTAAATAATCGACTGGATCTGTCTGTGGCAGCAGTCAGGATTGGCGAATACTCCTGCTCCAACGACTTTTGCAAATCGCAGACAACAAAAAAGGGCCCACCTTTCGGTGAGCCCTTCTAGACCGCCCAGCAGAGCGGATTTTGTTTGGTAGGCGCGATTGGACTCGAACCAACGACCCCCACCATGTCAAGGTCTGCTAGGAGCAAGCTCCAAGCCCTGGTGCTCTTGGATTTCTCAGAACGCCCATTCACATCATGAGGCGTCAAAAATGGCAAATTTCCGCTTACTCCCATCCGGCAACTGGAATGCTCAGGTACGGGTGAAGGGCAAATCCCCCCAGTCGAAAACCTTCAGCACGAAGGCCGAAGCAGAATCATGGGCGAGACAGGTCGAGGCCGTAACGGTAGATCGAAAGCATCACACTATATATACGCTGGGCATGACCTACTGCGAAAGCCTGCTCAAGGGAAAAGGCAGCTACGACCATGCACTGAAAATTGTGGAGCATCTGGGTAGACACTTCACACAGCCCATCCACGAAATCACCCCGCAGATGATCAACGATTTCAAAATTATGCGTTTGAAGAAGGTAAAGCCGTCCACGTGCAGGACGCAGCTTGCTTTTATGTCCCGCTTCTACAGGTTCGCCAAACGCGGCCTATTAATCGACATCCACAACCCTGTCAGTGAAATCGCACTGCCAAAGCCTGACCGTTCATCTGACAAAGTGATTCGAGCAGGCGAGCTTGAGCAGCTACTTGCGAAGCTATCCCCCGTCATGAAACTGATAGTCGAACTGGCATATGAAACCGCCATGCGTCGATCAGAAATTCTGAGAATGACTAAAGACTGCCTGCACCTGAAAGACCGCATTGTCGATGTGATTGATGGGAAGAACGGAACACGATCAGTCCCTCTGACCCACCGTGCTGTGGAAATTCTCCAACTTGCCCAACTGTGGGCCACAGTGGGACGCCACCCGAACGGCCAAGTGTTTACAGTTACACCGCACGCCGTAACTCAGGCTGTGCGATTGGCACGAGTCAAAGCCGGCTTAGATAGCAGTGTCCGTCTGCACCAGTTGCGTCACACCAGAATCACCAATGTTGCCAAGAAAGGATTCAACAACGCGCAGATAATGATCGTGTCAGGCCATCGGGATACTCGCTCGGTAGCGCGATACTCACATCTTAATGTCAGAGACGTTCTACATCTAATCGACTGATCTCCCCCCTTCAGCAACCAACGCACCAGGGCGTTGGTTGCTGAAAATCATCACTGGCCACAGCGACCACTGTCCTGACTGTCCCGGCGTTTGAACTGAAGCCTGCCAACGGGGACGTTGTAACCATGAGCAGCCTAGAGATTTCTGATCTGACAGAGAAGCGTCACGACAACGTGATGGTAGACATTCGGGCAATGCTGGAGGGCTTAAATTTACCCGCCCTGAGTTTTCAGGGGAGCTATAAAGATAAAAATAAACAGGATCGTCCATGCTTCAACCTGCCACTCGATTTTACTGAAACCCTGATTAACGGCTACAGCATCCCACTGCGGCACGCGGTTGTGGTTCGCCTGCGTCAACTGGAAGAGCAGGTGGCCAACAATCCCTGTTGCGAACCTGAACGATCCAGCCGCTCTGCTTTGCCTGCTGCTTGGCTATAACCATATTCGCGTGAGCATTGATCTCCTTGTCGAGCGGGGTGTTATTCAAGCTCCCGCAGTGTGGGAGCTTAGAAAGGCAAGCGGCCAAGTGTCGAAGGTCTACGTCTTCTCCGGCGATCAGGGCAAGCGCGACCCCAGCGTTGTCGTGGCCCAGAACTGCCCAGATGTTACAAACCTGTCTGACTACCAGATACAAGAAGTTGTAATCGACGGAATCACCGTCAAGCAAGATGCCGAAGGCCGCTATTGCCTCAATGATGTGCATAAGGCATCTGGTGGAGAGAATCGCCACAAACTGAACCTGTGGGTTGGCCTTTACTCCACCCAAGACTTCTTGGATGAGGTCAAAAAGGCACGATATCCTGCCTTTACATCATTACCTCAAAACGTGGCCGTACTGGCGGCACATGCGCCTTAAGGAGCAGGTCTACGCCTATGCGATGTGGATCAGCGCGTCCTACCACCTGAAAGTGATCCGTGCTTACGCCCGCATGGTAACTCACGGCGTAGCCGTCCACATCATGCGCGATATCCGCAATATGCTGGAGGACTCGGGAGGGGGAGATGCCAGCAGATTTGCTGGCATCTATTTGGATGCCTACAAGCGGGAACAAACATGCTTCAACTTACCGCGACGGGAAGTAGACATCCTGCTTACCGGCTACAGCCCCCCAATGCGTGCCGCAGTAATCGACCGCTGGCGTGAATTGGAAGCCGAGGGGGACAAGCCAAGCAACAATTCAAAGTGCCGACCACGCTCCAAGGTGCTCTGCCGCTGGCTGCCGAACAGGGAGAGCAACGTGCGGTACTTATGCACCAAGTTGATGTAAAGGATCAGAAAATTGCTGAAGAGGCACCGAAGGGAGAGGCGTACAAGCAACTTGTAGATTCGACTTGCGCGTTTAACTTCCAGAAGTTCTGCATGAAGTCAAATCGAACAACTAAAACCTTGCTGCGCGATATCGCTAGTTACGGGCAAGCCAGTTCGAATCAACCCAAACTCGTCGACCGGAACCGTTGATATTTGTTACCGCATGATTAAAGACTTTGTCACAACAACGGGAGTAGCATGCTCTTCCAAGGGGGCGATAGGTTAAGTTTAAATTCCATCGTTAATCGAGCCATAACTATTTTGTTGACGCCCCGTTTCAACCATGTAACATTCGTATCCCCAGCCACAGATGCTGGCACCCGCAACACCTCCCCTACCTGACAACCACCTCGCATGTTCAAGCCAATAGGCCGCTGAGCAGAGCGGGTATCGTGCTGTCTGCAATAAGGGTCACGCGTTCCCAACCGATAATAGCCGGAACACACAGAGGGTTTGCCTATGAAATGAACTACCACTAGGAATAACACATATGAAAACGAACACTACTACGCCGGAAAGTAACGATTGCCCAGCTCAGCAACTCCGCATAAAGGTAGCATCAACACGCACTGCGACCATCGCGGACGTTATCTACGACAAAGTCACGAAAGAGTATTATGGAGTCTATATAAGAACACTCTATTTACCCGAGCAGACCCAGGATCAGCCTATAGAGTGTGGCGGCGTCAAGAAGTACTGGTACGTCGCCGAAGATGGCAGCCCCCTGCCCCTAGAATGCAGACCAACGCCGTCAGAGTATCTTGCTCCGGTTGTTGTCCTGATACCGAAGCAACCTATTCCGAAGACCGAGCACAAGTCCAAGGCTGGGAAGAAACCTCAAGTCATTACTAACCCACTGGCCGCTGCATTGAGTACATTCAGGCTGGAAGGAAGACCCACGCCTTGGCTAGACGACTTTGCTTTTGGGGCAATCTGTACCGGACCTGGTGTAATAAATGGAAAACACAGCGTCGCTCTCGCAGATGTGAAACGGTTGCTGCGCCTACCCGAACTTTCAGTGGCCACAGCAGCAGAGTACCTTATCAACCATGACAGGCAGCCGATGAGCACGCGACAGCTACAAAGAGTGGTTGAAGCGGCGAGAACAGCACTGCGTGGCATTGCATTGCACCTTGAACGCAACCCAGAAATTCTTCGAACCGTTGATGTGGATATCGACTTCGACAAGTTTTGGGCATCCGATGACGACCAGACTAAGCCAGCCGCCACCGCACAGCAACCAAAGAAACAACGGGCGCTGGAGATGATAAGGGCGGGGATTCCAATCCAGACCACCGCAAGGGAACTGGGCATATCCAAGAATACGGTCAAGAAGTGGGATCGCGAGGCACAGGCAGCAGGGGTAGTCGCAGGGGGTGGTCAATGATGGTTGATTAGCGACAGATATATAGAGTGAGACTCGCCATGTCCAGCATGGTGAGTGAACGAATCGCCAAAGCGGAGCTTTGAGATTAACCACCTCTACGTTACATTCAACTTGTGACGTCACCGTCACTAGCAATAGCCTGTGCCCCGAGGCACGAATTACAACTCTATATAATTAAGGGGAAAGATGGGGCAGACAGCCCTTTCGCTATTGCTTCTAACCTTGCTTAGAAACTTGTGACACCAGCCACGACCATCAATGCAAGTTATAATGGTGACTTAGTAACTATTGATAGCCTGTGCCTATGGGCACAAGTTACAATGCACAATTAACGTCAAGAACAGGTGGTGGTTCACCCACCAACCCTCCTTCTCTAATCTCTAGATGTATCAACCTTGACAAAAGCTGATTAAATGATTGCCACGTGACGTGTACGTCACAGCATATATGCACGGGGGCTATCTTGCCCTGCCCCCTTATTGCCCCTCGGCCGTGAGGCAAGATATCAAATCTATAAGCTAGGAAGAGGTGGTGCAGTACCACCATCTTCTAGTGCTCGAACCTTCAAGTTTATATAACGTGACGATACGTCACAGCTTACATCCTGGGATGGCATCAAAGACTTATGGGGCTTACCCTGCCCCACTTCGTCACTGAAGAACAGCAACCAATTGATAACTTTTACATGCCAAGATGCAGTAAGCACCTTGCCGGATGCGTTATAATCCGGCGCAAACTTAACGGTGACAACATGAGACAACAGACAACTAAATTACACTCACAGATCGCAAAATAGTGCAACTTTTATTGCATGTATGTATTGACAACTAGAGATATTGCTGTATACTACATAGTAGTAAAGCAAACAATCTTATACCCTTCCCGCAACACTTTCACACCCCCCCAGCTTGCACCACCCAGTTCAACTAACTGGGTGCATAGGCCCGTTAACGATCCGGGGCAAGATGATCGTTTCCATTGGAAAGTAAGCTGTACCGAACAGGTTTGATGCGAGCCTTCACGGTAATGCCCGGGTCAGGGGATGCAGCGACAACTGACCACTAATAAACCAACTTATTTCACAACGAAGTGATCCTGCACGTGCTCATAACAAGTACGCACGCAACTCTAATCCGCGCCTCGTCCTGAGAGCAGGCTTTCTATTCCTTCGGGAACTTACACATACATTCATTCAATAGGTAACCCGCTATGGCACAGCGCCGATTACGGCTACACACCTGCACATCTTGCGGCAGGAAGTTTTATAGCCGCTCCTCTTTATCCAGATTTGACTCAGTTCAATGTCAAGTTCGTGAATGGAGGGCACGCAACAAGCTGACTCAGAAGCAACTTGAAGAGCAGTACATCGCACAAGAACTTGAAAACAACTACCAACCACAACCGGAAGCAACGCAATGACTGACAACATCTGGCTCGAAGTAGACAAGAGCAACGGGGCGATCATGTCCTACTACCTACACTTGCCCACAACCTCATCCAGCAATTTCGACTACATCGAGGCCACCCAAGATGAATTGACCTACTTGGACGCTCTTGAGGATGCAGTATTTCCCCAAGGAACTATAGCGACAATCAGTGACCTATCAGAGCACCGGGCAAGGGTACGAGCGGCAAAAGTTAACGCCACCAAGACACCAGTCAAGGCATCCTACAAGCCTTCACCGAAGCCCCAGAAGCCCGCTGGTAAGACAAAAGACACCAACGCATCAGCGAGCAAATCCAACGCAAAAGAACGCTTTATAGCGGCCTTAAAACAGCATCGCTCACGTTAGTAATCGAGAACAAATATGACAGCACAGTACAACTACGGCATCGACACCGTTGAGTTCTTCAAACACACCGAGCAAGAACTTCAGAAACTAACCAAAGATAAGGAGACGGCCTACTTCCGGCACTGCACTTCACTGGCCTACCCACAACTAGGCGTAAACGTAGCCTGGGTAAGTGAGAAGCCTCTAACCGCAGCCCTGAACGAGCTGGCAGGATGGATGATCGCCGGTTACACCGTTGTAACTTCCGTAAGCCAGCCGTTGTATCTCAGCGTCAATCTCCGAAAGTCACAGAAAATGATTGAGGATGACCTTCTTATCGTTGCAGATGAGGCCAAGGCTGAATACGCAGCCAACCGCTATGCCCGCAACGTTGCAGAGACGCGTCGCCAGATGGAAATCACCATCACACGACGTGAGAGGGAAGCAGCAGTGGAAGCAGCCAAGATCGCAGCGGCTCACCAAGTGTCCGAGGAAGAGTTTGCCCTTGCCGATCTGTTGATGGCCTACGGCAAACCGCCTAAGACCAAGGCTGCCAAGTCCGATGAGGTGGCAGCGTGAAGCCGGAACAATTCAAGACTCACATCGAGTCAGACTCAAGGAAGACCTAATGCCAGCAGGTTTACAAACCTTCGATGCCAACGGCATGTTGGTGCGGGATGTGACCCAGCGGATGGGGAACATCATCACGTCGTCCGACAGTGGCGTAGCGAACTCGTCCCGACTCCTTCCGGAGATTCAGAATGCAGCCCCCCTCTGCTTCGTTACCACTGATGCCGACTACTTCTCAGGCTTCACAGCAATCGCTTCTTGACCTTGGGGTGCCGGGGGCGATCCGCCACCTAGCCCCCCAAGCCCCACCGCCAACAGAACAGGTTACGGATGTAACAGGCTTGTAACAGTGGCGTCCATAGCAGTCCGCGCCCGCATCGGAACGGTCAGTCAGCAGCGATCCCCTTAGGCAAGTGATCACCGAAGATTTCTTCCGGTAGTGTGCCGCCCATGTCCCTCATGACCCTCAAGAAACTGTCGACGGCGACCAACCAAGCGTCGTGCGTCCAGACGGGTGCAATCAGGTTCGAGTTCAGGTTGCCAATAGGATTGAGTAGCAGCCTCGGGTTCTTCCATGAAGCTGCGAACAACGACAGCTTGCCATCGACAATCGAAAACTTTGGTAACGGCTTCAATTCGCCCTTGCGTGGGCCGTGCGGCTCTTTGGGCTCGTGGCTATGCCAACTTACCCTGATGGCTTCATTGAATCCATCAACCAGCACCTGCGGCTCCGACGCCAGCAGCTTTGACGTTAATTTGTTTAAGGCACCGAACGCTATTTGAGCTTTCGTTATCTGGACAGCTTGAACCTGGCGTTTGCGATTGTACTCAGCAAGCTCCTGGCGATCTCGCTCAGCTAATTGATTCGCGCGTTGGCGCTTTGCCTCACGAACGGCATCCCGGCGTTGCTGAGCTTCTGCAGTCAGGGCTGGCTTGGCAATCGTTCCGGACTGAGCGGTAATCTCTAGAACGAGTGGATGATGACGCTCATCCACGATAGTCAGCAAATCCCCGTCTGTATCGTAAGGGGTTAGATACAAGTTGGCTCCGTAGAACTTAGCACCCGGCTGGAGGGACTCCAGGACCTTCACCGCCTCGTCCAAGGCCTTCGCCAACTGCTCTTGAGTAATTTCACCTTTGATCTTCAGTCTCACGCTGCGATTCCTTAGCGTTCATTCGCCTGTGCGGCTTGCCGAGCCCCCACCAGACTGACAGCTCGCAATGCAAGCGGCGCCTACGGGCAATGGGCAGACCGACTGATCAGCCCCGAATGTCACGATTAGTGTGTTCACGATTACAGCACATGGATCCAGCATTGGGGAATGCCTGCACCACTACCCTCCCCAGCGCTTCAACACCAGTTCGGCACCCGTATAAGGGAGCTGCGTGTCGCCATGAACATGAGTCAGGAAGCGTTCGCTGACAAGTGCGGCTTCGCAAGGACGTATATGTCCCGCATTGAAACTGGTGGTGCCAACCCTTCTATCAATGCCATCAAGGTGCTCGCGGATGCTCTGGGCGTCAGCATCTCGGATCTGTTTGAAGGAATGTAAGGCAGGGCATCTCCCGAGGAGCCTTACAAGTAACTGATCAGAACTAACCAACACCTAATCCCTCGCTGGCGTCCGTCCGGGCCCCAGCACCACTCCCCCCTTACCAAAGTCCCTATTTCCAAGGCCCAAGCTACATTCGGGTCAAGCGAAGTCTCCTCGACACGCATTTTCCCGCCGTATACGACAGATTTACTTACACCAGTCTGATTACGGCACCAGCAATCGCCGGATCTGTACTACAGCGGGGCGGCATCGCCGGATCATCCTGCACTACACACCCAACGGCCTGCACGGCACTTGCAAAGTCGTTGCACACCATGACTACACCGCGACGGTCAGGATAAGGGGCACCCCCACGGCCAAGGCGGCGGAGGAAAACGAAAAACCCACACCACAAACGGACTTACGTACCTGCTCAGGTGCAGCCGCAGAAACGATCTAATTTACAGAATGGTATTGTGTTAATAAGCGACCCCACGGAAATACTGGACTAAACCCGCAGAAACGTGCTCTACTTAACACATCGGCGGATAAAGCCATGGAGTGTTAATTAGAGATGAACATCGTAGAAGCGGTAAAAACAGAGGGTGAAGCCGAAACCATCTCCCGCAAGCTGACCAAGAACGCCAGGGGCAATTCCCTGTACGCAGACATCTGGCGGTTCGGGGTCAATACTGCCCTACGTATCAGCGACCTCCTCAGCCTTACCTTCGAAGATGTGCATGGTGACAAGCTGGTGATCAAGGAAGGCAAGACCGGTAAGACCCGCATCATTGACTTGAACAGCTCTGTTAAGACCATCGTAGGCCGCCGCAGGGCTGCTCACCCCACGCACACTTACCTGTTTGAGGTGGACAGCAACCGGGCTAAGGGCAAGGCAGTAAGCCGCATCGCTGTAGCCAACGCCTTCAAGGCTGTAGGTGACGAGATGAGCCTGCAACTTGGTACTCACTCGATGCGAAAGACTCGTGGATGGCTAATGTACAAAGGTGGGGTGTCCATTGAGAAGATTTGCAAGGTACTGAACCATTCCAGCCCTGCTGTAACCATGGCGTATATAGGCATCACTCAAGCGGAAGTCGACGCCACATACCATGAGTTCGTGTTCTAGACCATTGTGGAGCCCGACAGCGTCACACCAGCCGCCTGCGGGCGGCTTTTCCATGCTTGGGATATTTGCCGATTTTGGCGACTAACTGAGTGGAGGCACAGAGATGGCATTAAGGATCAACCTCGTCTGAGCAGGACTTTCACCGTCTCGGCGGGTGACCCTCTGATATTTCCAGTAAGAAAGAGAGTGCGATATCGGCAAAGGACAACCATGCCGCGTTGAAAATCCAACGTTACGCCGGCCAATGAACGTGCCCTTCACCACCTCTAAACGCACGCTATACTAGAAGGATACCTGCCGTTAACGGCCAAGAAAGATCGTAAGGAAAACATGAGCAACCAAGCATTAGATTTGCTGATTGAGTGCGAGCTACTTAAGTCTAATGGCGACGTTATCGACTTAGAAAAGGTGTCCAGTGAGGAACTGTCTAGAAGGTTTTCGCATTTCGCAATATCAAGACAAGGAAGTATTTATACCGAGGTTGAAAAACACTCCACGGACGGGAAGCTCAACGCACAGTTCAGCACATGGTCTTCGAAGTTCTCCAAAGAGAACACTCTTTCCTCTTTACTTATCTACAACAGAGTCACTCTAGACGACCCACTGATTTCTTTCCGATCTAGTATAAGTATTGACGACCTACAAGCCGGCCTTGAGTTTTATAGCTGGCTTCATCCGCTTATAAGAGGCGGTTTTGTTAACGTGTACCCTATCAGTTACTACGAAAAACCTAGCGAAGAGATCCCTATATTCTTCTCGAAGGATGCGTTCAGATCATCAATATCACCAGCGATCCATGATTACGCCCACGCTAACGCAGTCCTTCAGTCAGTGGTAATGGATAACGAGGGAAGAATGTTAGTTATGCGCGAGAATGCTAGCGTCAAGCGCCGCACGGCGTTGAATGTAGGCTTTGCGAATGATCGGCTTTACTCGGGGGTTGGCTTATTCAAGTTTACGACAATCGAGAATGCTAAATTTGAAGGTGATCAAGTTAGCTACCAACAGCACTGGGACAAAGACGGAGTATTATCCGAAGAAAAGTTTAAGCAATGGGCTTATCAAGCCACCAACCAAGCCGTCATTGCCCGTTTGAAAGCAATTTGCAATCAGGTTTCCCTCGCCCAGGAACTTGGATACACGTACATCACCGAATCCGAATTCGAATCTACGCTTCTCTCACTATCCAACACCAAGGGAGCAAAGCAAATCTCACCGTGCGTTAGGTTCCTCAACCTCAATGATAGCTTCTTAAATATAGAGTCCCCACATACCATTATCGAGTTGCGCGACAAATACCCTACTGCATTTGAACGCTTCAATAACTCGCTTACTTCAGTTAGCGAAGAGCTTCACGGAGTTGATGAAGAAAAGTTTGCAGCTAAGTCTCGCGCGCTCTTTCAGAAAGAAATTATGCCTCAGGTAGATGAGGTTCGAAGCGTAGTTGGCCAAATCAGCTCAGGCCTCGTGAAGGGTACGACAACCTCACTCTGTGGCGTAGGACTGGCAATATGTACTGGCTCGGTGGCTCCTCTTGTATCTTCGTTAGTTATTTCTGCGATGCAAGGTGTGAGTGAAAGCCTGCCCGCCTTGCGAGAACTCCAGTTAACAAAAAAACGTCCCAGCTACATTTGGCATCGTTTGGCAAAGCAATGAGATTACTGATAACACAGGCGCCAGTCTCCGTAGGATTGATCTAGGCTTCTCGCACCATCACTCAAGGACGATAGCCATGCCGGATAGCTCAGATACCAACATCGCGACGGCGGACGCACTGACACTGCTTCTGCACAATCAGCACGCCATCTGTGCAGCCATTGAAGAGGTGACAAAGTGGCTCTCTGAGAATGGAGTAGTGAGTGCTGCCGCTAACGCAACAGCGGCAATGGAAACGCTGGATAAGAATGCGCAAGCTATCACGCGCGCCATCATGCGGCTTCGCCAGTCCTAGGATCAATCCACTTGGCGGCTGTCCTCCAGACAAAGAAGATTAGCCAAATGCGATTCTTGGTCACTCACAGGGATATGCTTGCCCTATAGCGATCATGGCTAGAAGCGTGTCCGAAAGGTGCAAGAGAGACGGGTTTTCCTGCAAATACTTGACGACAATTCGGATGCCTTGACCGTTTGTTATACCGCCGCTAGGGAAACATACCTTTGACTCTTTAGGCATTTGTTCATTGCGGATTACCGTCGTCGCAATCACGGCCTCAACGATTCCAAAGCACTTCCCCTGCCCAAAATCGTTCGTACTGTCGTTGTCGTTGTTCATGAATCGAACAGACGCCTGACACTGCGTCAACAGGCTATTACCGTCCGCTTGAGCAACTCCACTTGCCAGCGCCCCCACCAATGCAATCCCCGCTATCCATACCTTCAATTGCGACTCCTTTCAGTTAAAGGTGCATGGCATGTACCGTAGACACCTACCTCACTCAATGAACCAGTATCCACCCATTGCTTTGATAAGTAGCCCATACCTTGGTAGCGAGGTAGCAGATCAACCCGGCAGCGAGAAGGTAATTTCGCCCCAAGTAATATCGTGACGCTGCTCTTCGCTCTTTGACTTTTTCCAGCATAAACGCCCTGAGACTTGGGTTCTCCTGTTGTAGTGCAAGGGCGTTCAAGCGTAATGATTCAGTGGTTGCCTCAAGACGCTTGAATCCACACACGGCGCTCGAAGCAAACACGAGTAGAGTGCAAAGTAACAATGTCTCTTCGTTTCCACCCAACTGTGCGTACGGATTCGTCTGGGCGAGATAGGCACAAATCGCTAGCGTGACACCGAGAATGAAGTAATCCAGCTTACTCGCTTCACCCTTATGCAAGGTGATCAGCAATTCTACGCGTTCTCCGGCCCTGTCCATCTTCCATCCTTATTATCTGCTGGTAGTAGATCATCCTACCGCTTGCCGTGGCCAACTGCCATCGCACCAATAGCTTACCCTGGACTCAACTTTTCCCGTGAAGCGAGTAGGCGCCATACCCGTAGCTCAAGCTCATCTGCGCCGACTCCTATTCATTCTTTTCCGGTGCAGGAGAATCAGTCCAGCGACGCCCTTGTGAATCAACCGCCGGTTCGACGGACGGCTCACAGCTCGGCACAGCGCAGATCACACTGGTGCTTCAGCATCTCTAAACACCCGGGCATTCCGAGACCGAACCCCGAGTCATCAATCAAAGCTTCCATCGCAGTAAAAACTTAACACTGTATATACAGCCAGCACAATAAACCCTAGTAAAGCTCCAAGAGTTCTATTGCTTAGATGCGCCGTTCTGGCTGGCTTTCAAACGAATTCGGCGGTTACCATCAAAAACATCGAGCGAGGACAGGGTGAAGAAATGCGAGCTACGAAAACTACTGGAAAGACCAGATGGAACACAGTGATGAAGGTGTTTTGGTGGATAGCAGCCACGGTGGCCGCCGTGCCCATAACGAAGTGGGTAGAGACACAACTTAATTTATCGGTATTCAGCCCAGCAATTGATGGTCTGTGGAGTTGGTTCACGGCGCTCGGAGAGTGGCTCTCACGTGACGTCTCGGTACCGGTCTGGTTTCTATTGCTGCTGCTAGTGATCACGACCGTATTGGCGATACCACTGCTGATGCTCATCTACGCCCGATATGAACCGCACGCTGAAGTAGTCAACTCACATCCCTTGAGCAATGAACAACTGCAGGTGTTCCTCTGCGTGGGGAGCTCGGTCAATCGAGGGGAGAATCTTACGTTCACTGACTTGCTTGAGCACACCCGCCTACCAAGAATCACCACCCACCACGCACTCGACGTTCTAGGGGGGTATCAACTGATTACTGGCGCAACGGACACCATGGGCTACGAGTACATTGATCTGACCCACCGAGGTCGAGAGTTTTACTTAGACCAAATGCGACAAGCCTCACCTGCGGGCCTGTAGCTTCACACCGTCAACTCCACTCGATTGTCCGTTCACATTGCCCAGTGTGAACGAACCATATATTTTGTGAACGTTCTGCTTGAATTCCAGACAACAAAAAAGGGCCCACCTTTCGGTGGGCCCTTCTAGACCGCCCAGCAGAGCGGATTTTGTTTGGTAGGCGCGATTGGACTCGAACCAACGACCCCCACCATGTCAAGGTGGTGCTCTAACCAACTGAGCTACGTGCCTGCTGTGAGGCGGCATTCTACGGAATTCCGGAGGGGTGTCAACACCTTTTTTTCACCTAACCCTATGAATATGCAAAATATTTAATTTCGAGTCGGCGACGAGGATTTTCCGGTGGCTGGCGGAGGTTTTTCAACTCGGGTAGGATCGATGCACTCGTAAAATATATTAAACAGAGGCTGCAGGATGGCGAACACCCCTTACCCAGAGTCTTATTACGCTGCGTCGGCCAATGCCGTACCGCCCCGTCCTGTTTTGCAGGACGACGTGGAGACGGACGTCTGTGTGATCGGCGCCGGGTATACCGGGCTGTCCTCGGCGTTGTTTCTGCTGGAGAACGGCTTTCGCGTGACGGTGCTGGAGGCGGCCAAGGTTGGTTTCGGCGCGTCGGGGCGCAATGGTGGGCAGATCGTTAACAGTTATAGCCGCGACATTGATGTGATCGAGCGCAGCGTCGGTCCGAAGCAGGCGCAACTGCTCGGGCAGATGGCGTTTGAAGGTGGGCGGATCATTCGTGAGCGTGTGGCCAAGTACAACATTCAGTGCGACTTGAAGGACGGCGGCGTGTTTGCCGCGCTGACTGCCAAGCAGATGGGTCATCTGGAATCGCAGAAGCGCCTGTGGGAGCGCTTTGGCCATACGCAACTTGAACTGCTGGATCAGCGCCGCATTCGCGAAGTGGTGGCGTGTGATCAATATGTCGGCGGCATGCTCGACATGAGCGGCGGGCACATTCATCCGCTGAACCTGGCGCTGGGTGAAGCGGCCGCTGTGGAGTCGTTGGGCGGCAGCATTTATGAGCAATCGCCCGCTGTGCGTATCGAGCGCGGCGCTAACCCGGTCGTGCATACGCCGCAGGGCAAGGTGCGGGCCAAGTTCATCATCGTTGCGGGCAACGCTTACCTCGGCAATCTGGTGCCGGAACTGGCAGCGAAGTCGATGCCGTGCGGTACGCAGGTGATCACCACCGAGCCGCTGGGTGATGAGCTAGCGAAAGCGCTGTTGCCGCAGGATTACTGCGTCGAGGACTGCAACTACTTGCTCGACTATTACCGACTGACCGGCGACAAGCGTCTGATCTTCGGCGGCGGCGTTGTTTACGGCGCCCGGGATCCGGCGAACATCGAGGCGATCATCCGTCCGAAAATGCTCAAGGCGTTTCCGCAGCTCAAGGATGTGAAGATTGACTACGCCTGGACAGGAAATTTCCTGCTGACCTTGTCGCGTTTACCGCAGGTTGGGCGGCTGGGTGACAACATCTATTACTCGCAGGGCTGCAGCGGTCATGGCGTGACGTACACGCATCTGGCGGGCAAGGTGTTGGCTGAGGCATTGCGCGGTCAGGCTGAGCGTTTTGATGCGTTTGCGGATTTGCCGCACTACCCGTTCCCGGGCGGGCAGATGTTGCGCACGCCGTTTGCGGCGTTAGGGGCTTGGTATTACGGGTTGCGGGATAAGTACGGTTTTTAAATTCGAGCTATGGAAACCCTGTGGTGAGGGGATTTATCCCCGATGGGTCGCGCAGCGGCCCCAAAAAATGGGACTGCTACGCAGTCCATCGGGGATAAATCCCCTCGCCACAAATGCACCTACCACCTAATCAGAGCTGGTCGCGAGCGATACCGCTACGAATCCGCAGGATATCGGCGAGTACCGCCAAGGCAATCTCCGCTGGCGTCTTGCTGCCAAGGTTAAGCCCGATCGGCGCATGAATTCGCGCCAACTCACTCTCCCCCAGCCCGCCAATCCGGCGCAGGCGCTCAAAGCGTTTCTGCGATGTCTGCAGCGAACCCATCACGCCAATGTAGAACGCTTCGGTACGCACCGCTTCCATCATCGCCAGATCGTCGATGCGCGGATCATGGGTCAGCGCCACCACCGCCGTATCACGGTGGCAGCCACCATCGGCAATAAACACCGATGGCAATTGCCGACGAATTTCCACGCCATTGAGCACCACACCTTCAAGCACTTCATCGCGCGGATCGCAGAGAATCACTTCAAAGCCGAGGCCGACCGCAAACTCGGCACACGCCTGCGCCACACTGGAGTAACCGGCGAGCAACAAACGTTGCGCCGCGCCGATGCGGATACGCACCCGATCAATCTCACGCTCGATGCGCGCACCCTGCTCGCGATCAGCGAACAGGCTGCGCGCACCGCTGGCCAGATCGACCTCGCGAATTAATCGACGCTGACCAAGCAGCGCCGATTCCAATTCACGCAGATGCGCCTGCACCTCGCAGTCAGCGTCAAATTTCTCTACCAGCACATCAAGAATGCCGCCGCACGGCAGGCTGACCCGCGAGCGCGGATCGTCGCCTTCGCCATAACGCACGACGTTGATCGCATCGAGAAATGCACCTTCGGCGACGCGCTCAAGAAAGTCTTCCTCGACGCAGCCACCCGACAGCGACCCGATCCACTGCCCGCCTTCGTTCACCGCCAACAGCGAACCCGGCGCGCGCGGCGCCGAGCCGTAGGTGGTCAGCACGGTGCAGAGCCAAATGCGCTGCCCCGCCACCGACCACTCCAGCGCTCGCCGAACCACTTGCAGATCGAGATGCTGCATGTCAGTGCGCCTTGTGCTCGATGGACGGTGCGTCAGCTTGCAGCTTCTGCACGTCGCCCACCGCCAGCTCAGCCGACTGACCACCCCAACCTTGACGCAGGTAGTTGAGCAGATCGGTCAGTTGTTCAGGCTTGAGTTTGTCGGCGAACCCCGGCATCGGCTGCATGCGCTCGAAACCGGAGAATTTCTGCTCGCCGATACCGTCCTCGATCACGCGCAGCAGGTTGCGTGGATCTTCCAGACGCAGCGTGGTGTTGCCGCGCATGGCCACCGCGATGTGCGGTTTGCCTTCGCCACCGACCGCATGGCAACCGGCGCAGACGTTCAGGTATTCCTGCTGACCGCGCTGGGCACTGGCGCTGAGTTTCTCGACCGGCACTTCAACCAGCGCTTTGGCTGCCGGCGGTTTGTCGCCAAGCAGGAACGTCGCCATCGCCGCCAGATCCTGATCGCTCAAACCCTGAGTGCTGTTGTGGAACACCGGGAACATCTCGTTGAACATCGTGCCTTGCGCACTCATGCCGTGCTTGAGGAACGTGCTCAGATCCTGTTCGTTCCAGCCGCGCGCGGCCAGATCAGTGGCCAGCAGGCTTGGCGCCAGATAACCATTGAGGATGCCGCCCGTCAGGCGCTTGTCCAGTTCCATCGCGCCCGGCAGGCCGCGTGGCGTGTGGCATTCGCCGCAGTGGCCGAGAACTTCGACCATGTATTGGCCGCGCTTCCACGCTTCACTTTTGCCTTCGGCCGGCTCCAGTTTCAGTGCTTTGCCGTACAGCACGTTCCAGCCCATCAGGCCCAGACGCACGTTGAACGGGAAGCTCAAACTGGTGACCGGCGCCGCGCGCTCGATCGGCTCGATGGTTTTCAGGTACGCATGGATCGCGTCCGAATCTTCGCGCGGCATCAGGTGATACGAGGTGTATGGCATCGCCGGGTACAGGTTCGCACCGTCGCGACGCTTGCCTTCGGTCAGCGCGGCGAAGAACTCGTCATCGTTGTACAAACCGATGCCGTGTTCTTTGCTCGGCGTGATGTTGGTGCCGTAGATCGTGCCGAACGGCGAGACGATCGGCAGCCCGCCGGCAAACGGCGCGCCGCCCGGTGCGGTGTGGCACGCCATGCAGTCAGCGCCGCGAGCCAGATACTCGCCGCGTTTGACGTGATCATCGGCGTGAGCAAACAACACCGGCGCAGCCAGACCGACCGCCAGGGTCAGTCGGGTCAGAAAAAGCTTCATGCTTAACCCTCCTTGACCAGGCCGAGATCGGTCAGCACGTTGCGGGTGGCGTTGTAGTAACGCACGTACCCGGTGCAACGGCAGATGTGATGGCCGAGGCTGTCTTCGATGACTTGCTCGAGTTTGCTTTGCACGGTCGGCTGACGTTGCAGCTTCTCGACCAGCACGGTCGCGGCGTTGACGAAGCCTGGCGCGCAGTAGCTGCACTGGAAGGCGAACTCATCGACGAAACGCTGCTGGATCGGGTTCAGCTCAGTGACCTGGCCCGCTTCGTCACGCTTGGCGTGGGATTCGATGGTGCGGACTTTCTTGCCTTCGAAATAATGCGCGCCGGTGATGCAGGTGCGCACTTCTTCGCTGGTGCCGTCCGGGTTATCGACAATCACCACGCAAGCGTGGCAGATACCTTGACCGCAGCCCAGACGCGAGCCGGTGAGGTTTTTGTATTCGTGCAGGTAGTCGATCATCGGCAGGTCATCAGGGATGTCCACCGGGCCGACGGATTGACCATTGAGGGTCAGTTGAAGCGGACGGTTAGCCATTGAGGGCCTCCTTGATGCGCGCTGGAGTGATAGGCAGATCGCGAACACGTTTACCGATGGCATGCGCCACGGCGTTACCGATGGCCCCGACAACCGGGATCATCACCACTTCAGCGATGCCTTTGGACGGATCGCTCGGCGACAGTGCCGGGAGAATCTCCGACGTCTGTTTCCACACGGCAACGTGACGCGCCATCGGCAGACGGTAACGGTTGAAGTTCCAGTCACCCTCCCCCGGCCCGCCTTCGTACAGCGGCATCTCTTCCATCAGTGCGTGACCAATGCCCATGGCGATACCGCCTTCGAGCTGGCCCTTGACCAATTCTTCAACCAACACACGACCGCACTCGACCCACGAATGGTGGTTGAGCACTTCAACATCCAGCGAGCCTTTGTTGACCTTCAGCTCGACCAGCGTGGCGACCGGGCTGTAGTAAGTCACGGCAGCGTTGTTCAACTGAACAACCGGGTAGTTGATGTTCTGGCGATCCAGCAGATGGAAACCAGACGTGGTCATCAACGCTTTCTTGGCTTTCGGCGCACCATCACCGTATTTCACCGCCAGACCGTCGAGCGGCAGACGCTCGCGCACGCCGTCGATGCTGTATTCGGCCTCAGCCCAGCTCCAGCGGTTGAACGCATGAACGGTGGCGCCGGTGACCAGACCACGCTCGTGAGCGTGCTTGGCCAGTTCTTCGAAGGTCAGCGGCTGCATGCCGTTGGCAGTCAGCTTGCCATCCACCCAGTGCGCATCTTCGCGACGCACGACGTATGGGTTGGCTTGGCCGCCGTAGGGGCCCTGACGCCAGATTTCCATGGCCGCCGGCCACAAGCCGTTGTTGAACAACACGCGGGCTGCTTCACGGGTGGCGTGACTGAAGTAGTAAGCCGAGTTGGTCGCGGACGACGCCGAGGCCAACTTGCCGACCCAGCGTGGGTTGCGCAGCAGGTTATCTTGGTCGGCCTGGCTCATGATGTAAGGGTTGCCGCTGGTGATCAGCTGCATTTCCTTCCATTCGGTTTCGCCAGTCTTCACTTCGTGGGCCGGGCTGCCGAGGAAATCGGCGACGACCAAGGCTTGCGAAGTGGACATGCCGGTGCCGATTTCGATACCGATGTGGCGCAAGGTGATGCGACCGTCAGCGGTGAATTCGATGCTGGCCATCGGCGCTTCAGAACCGGTGCCAAAGTCTTTCTGGCAGATGGCGAAACCAACGCCGTACCAGTTATCCGGGTCAGCGGCTTCGCGTTGTTTCTTGATCGCGTCGCGGTTTTTCCAGACTTCGTGTGCAGCGGCCTTGTCGAGAATCTCGTGCAAACGCAGAGCACCGGCCGGGATCGCGCCCTGGGTGTTTTTCATCCCCGAACGCAGCGCGTTCTTGCGGCGCAGTTCGATGGCATCGACGTTCAGGCGATCGGCGATTTCGTCGACCATCATTTCGGTCGCCGCCATGCTTTGCAGGGTGCCGTAACCGCGCATCGAACCCGCTTCAACACCACGCGAGTGATACGCGGTGACTTGCAGGTCGTTCTGCGGCATGTAGTAAATCGACTGTGCAGCCGTGGCGCCCACAGCGGCTACTGACGGGCTGTAGTTGATCCGGCCACCGCCGTCGACGCTCATGTCAGCGAGAAATATCTTGAAGGTCTGATCGTTCTTGTCCACGGCCAACTTGTAGCGAATGTCGAACGGGTGACGCTTGATGCCGCTCTGGAACTGCTCGTAACGGTCGTTGGCCAGACGCACTGGAACACCGGCGCCGTACAGCGCAGCGAGGGCTGCGTAGTAAACGAAGATATTGTGGTCTTTGGAACCGTAACCCACGGTGTAACCCGGGTGCATGTTCAGGTTGTCCAGGCCGAAGCGCGACGGCGAAATCATTTTCGCGGTCTCGGTCGCCGCTTCCAATGGGCACTGGGTAGCCACCACGAAATGCAGGGTCTTGGTTTTCGGGTCGTACCAGCCGTTGCCGTTGTCCGGCTCCATGGCGGCCGGTTCGATCGACGGCGTCTTGTAGCGCTCATCGAACACCAGCCAGTTGTCCGGCGGCGTGTTGATCTGCCCCTTCATGCGATCGGCGTAGAACAGGCCACGCTCGGTGAGATTACCGTGCAGGTTCGGCTGGGAATTCCACACCGGGCGACGGTTTTTCAGCATCGGGAACAGGATCGAATCCTTGAGGCTGGCGAATTCGTCTTCATCTGCCGAGGTCGGGCCGCCCACGCGCACGTAGCGGAAGCTGCCGTAGGGATCGCCTTCGTAGAACGGCACTTTGGCGCCGTAACGAATCGCTTTGTCATTGAATTTGAGTTTGTTCTTGGCCTGACGGAAACGCTCGAAGTCGTTCCAGATCAGGATCGCTACCGGGTGACCGATGAACATCGGCACTTTGCCTTCAGGCAGCAGCGGATCCGGCGCATGTTCCTCAGGGAAGACGATACCGTCCTTGTCCAGATCGGCAGCGGTGACGATGCGGTCAGGCTGCAGATCGGCGCCGAGCCACGACAGGTCGTAGCCGGCATAGATATGGTCGGCCTTGATGGTTTTCAGCAGCATGGCGTGGCCTTGCTGCTCGGGCCAGCCCGGCATGTCCTTGGAACGGATGTCGCGGGCAAAGACTTTGCTGCCGCAGACTTTCGACAAGGCATCGTTACGCTGGCGCGCTTTGCCATTGTTGCCGAGCCATTTTTCGGACGGCACGGTCACGCTGTTTTCCATCAAGGCAGCCAGCGCCTGGGTGCTGAGCGGCGTAAGTGTGACGCTCACACCCGCCACCAGCCCGCCCTGGAGGAACGAGCGCCGGGTTATTTCACGGTTGGACATGGATCATCCTCTGGACGGTTATACATCCGCCCTTCTGGTTATCTACTGGGGAATCTCGAGTCTTGCAGAAGCCCTTCTTGGCTAAACGAAGGACGAAATGACAGTGCAAAGCTGACCGAAAGGTTAACTTTAAAGGTTTCTGCGCTCGCAGCAAACAACCAGATACAAATTTCTGACTAAAGAATCAAAAAAGACAATGCGACGTGTCACCGCAGGATGGTTACAGGCATCCCTTGTAGGAGCTGTCGAGTGAAACGAGGCTGCGATCTTTTGATCCTGTTTTTTACGATCAAGATCAAAAGATCGCAGCGTGCCGCAGCTCCTACGAGGAGCCGGGTTACGTGATAGGAGCGGAGGTCAAATTTCAGACACAAAAAACCCCGGCCTCTCGACCAGGGTCTTTGCTATCGATTCCGAATCAACCAACGGTTGCTTTCGGTGCTTCAAGGCGTTCAGTGATCCTTGAAGCAGATATGGCGCAGCGGACGGGACTCGAACCCGCGACCCCCGGCGTGACAGGCCGGTATTCTAACCGACTGAACTACCGCTGCGTATCGCTTTGAGCTTGCGCTCAAGTAACTCGTTTTGATTGAAAGCTTCGGTGCTTTTCAATCGCAAACCAGACAAGTCTGATTTGTACAATATGGCGCAGCGGACGGGACTCGAACCCGCGACCCCCGGCGTGACAGGCCGGTATTCTAACCGACTGAACTACCGCTGCGCGTCGGTGCAGGCACTTTCAGCCTACGTTCTTGCTTACGCAAGTTTCTCGGGAGTGGTGGGTGATGACGGGATCGAACCGCCGACATTCTGCTTGTAAGGCAGACGCTCTCCCAGCTGAGCTAATCACCCGTTTGCATCTCCGAGGCCGCGAAATTTACGCAGGTAGCGAACCTAAGTCAATAGCAGGATTGAAGTTTTTCTAAAAAAGACGAAATTGTTTCCATCCTGCGAGAGCGCCTTCGCGAGCAAGCCCGCTCCCACAGGGGAATGCATTCCAAATGTGGGAGCGGGCTTGCTCGCGAAGGCGTCAGCTCATTTCACGCAAACGCAGGGAAAAAGACGATCTACTCGCTGTAAATCATCTTTTTCGTCATACCGCCATCGACGACGAATTCCTGCCCGGTGACAAACCCGGCATTCCTCGACAGCAACCATGCAACCATCGCCGCCACGTCTTCGACCGTCCCTACCCTGCCCGCCGGATGCTGAGCATGATCAGCATCAGCCAAAGGCTCCGCTCGACGCGCAGAAGGATCGCGCGCATCGATCCAGCCCGGGCTGACGGCGTTAACACGAATCTCCGGCCCCAGACTGATCGCCAACGCATGCGTCAGCGCCAACAACCCGCCCTTGCTCGCCGCATACGCCTCAGAGTCGGCTTCCGATTGCCGCGCACGGGTCGAAGCCAGATTGACGATCGAACCGTTGTGAGCGCGCAGGTACGGCGCGCAGTGCTTGGCCAGCAACATCGGCCCACTGAGATTCACCGCCAACACACGATTCCAGTAGGCCAGATCGAGGCTTTCCAGGGTGATGTTGTGCGGATCAGCCACCGCCGCGTTGCACACCAGCGCATCGAGACGACCAAACTGCCCCAACACTTCAGCCACACCGAGCGCGACCTGAGCTTCGTCGGCAACGTCCATGGCGATAAACCATGCACTTTCGCCCAGCACCTTCGCCACTTTCGAACCGCGCGCACGATCCAGATCCGTCAGCACAACTTGCCAGCCTTCGCTGATCAGCCATGCCGCAATCCCCAGACCGATACCGCGCGCGGCACCGGTGACCAGCGCAACGCGGCCATGGGTGCCGGGTTTCGGGGTCGACAACTCGATCACAGCGCTGTCAGACCGCGCGCCAGATCGGCTTGCAGATCCGCCACATCTTCCAGACCGACCGCGATACGGATCAGGCTGTCGCGAATACCCGCCGCCTCACGTTCCTGCGGCGCGAGACGGCCGTGGGAGGTGGTGCTCGGATGGGTGATCGTGGTTTTGCTGTCGCCCAGGTTCGCCGTGATCGAAATCAGGCGGGTGGCATCGATAAAGCGCCACGCGCCCTCTTTGCCACCCTTGACCTCAAAGCTCACCACCGCACCGAAGCCCTTCTGCTGACGCTGGGCCAGTTCGTGCTGCGGATGGCTCTTGAGACCGGCGTAATGGACTTTCTCGATGCCGTCCTGCTGCTCTAGCCATTCGGCCAGTTGCTGGGCGTTGGCGCAGTGCGCCTTCATCCGCAGGTTGAGGGTTTCCAGACCCTTGAGGAAGATCCACGCATTGAACGGGCTCAGGGTCGGCCCGGCAGTACGCAGGAAACCAACGATTTCTTTCATCTGCTCGCTGCGACCGGCGACCACGCCGCCCATGCAACGGCCTTGGCCGTCGATGAACTTGGTCGCCGAATGCACGACGATGTCCGCGCCCATTTTCAGCGGCTGCTGCAAGGCTGGCGTGCAGAAGCAGTTGTCGACCACCAGCATCGCGCCTTTGGCGTGCGCGATTTCTGCCAGCGCGGCGATATCGACCAGCTCAGCCAGAGGATTGGACGGCGACTCGACGAAGAGCAATTTGGTGTTCGACTTGATTGCCGCATCCCAACCCGACAGGTCGGCCAGTGGCACATAGTCGACTTCCACGCCGAAACGCTTGAAGTACTTCTCGAACAGACTGATGGTCGAACCGAACACGCTGCGCGAGACCAGCACGTGATCGCCAGCACTGCACAGGCTCATCACCACCGCCAGAATCGCGGCCATGCCGGTTGCGGTGGCAACGGCCTGCTCGGCGCCTTCCAGCGCGGCAATGCGCTCTTCGAACGCGCGCACGGTCGGGTTGGTGTAACGCGAGTAAACGTTGCCCGGCACTTCGCCGGCAAAGCGCGCGGCCGCGTCGGCGGCAGTGCGGAACACGTAGCTGGAGGTGAAGAACATCGGATCACCGTGCTCACCTTCCGGCGTACGGTGCTGACCGGCACGTACGGCCAGGGTATCGAACGCTACGCCTTCAAGGTCGCTGTCCAGCCGACCGGCATCCCATTCCTGACTCATGCTGTCACTCCTTGCCCTGTTCTGAAATAGATACAAAACCGGCCCGGAGGCGTGATGCCTTTGTAGGAGCAGGGCTTGCCCGCGATGGGGCCTCTGGCAGCGCCAAAAGCTTCGCGGGCAAGCCTTGCTCCTACAGGCCGGTGATTACTTAGTTGTTGTACAGATCGATGATCGCACTGACCGCTTGGGTCTTGATCTTCGAGGAGTCGTTACGCGCCTGCTCGATCTTGTCCAGATACGCCTCATCGACGTCGCCGGTAACATATTTGCCGTCGAACACCGCGCAATCGAAGCTCTCGATCTTGATCTTGCCGCCACCGACCGCTTCGATCAAGTCAGGCAAGTCCTGATAGATCAGCCAGTCAGCGCCGATCAGATCCGCCACGTCCTGGGTCGAACGGTTGTGTGCAATCAACTCGTGAGCGCTTGGCATGTCGATGCCGTACACGTTCGGGAAGCGCACCGCCGGAGCAGCCGAGCAGAAGTAGACGTTTTTCGCGCCGGCTTCGCGGGCCATCTGGATGATCTGCTTGCACGTGGTGCCACGCACGATCGAGTCGTCGACCAGCATCACGTTCTTGCCGCGGAATTCCAGCTCGATGGCGTTGAGCTTCTGGCGCACCGACTTCTTGCGCGCTGCCTGGCCCGGCATGATGAAGGTACGGCCGATGTAACGGTTCTTGACGAAGCCTTCGCGGAATTTCACGCCCAGGTGGTTCGCCAGCTCCAGTGCCGCAGTACGGCTGGTGTCCGGAATCGGGATAACCACGTCGATGTCGTGCTCTGGACGCTCGCGCAGAATCTTCTCGGCGAGTTTCTCACCCATGCGCAGACGAGCCTTGTACACCGACACGCCGTCGATGATCGAATCCGGACGCGCCAGATAAACGTGTTCGAAGATGCATGGGGTCAGCGAAGGATTGGTCGCGCACTGACGGGTGTGCAGCTTGCCCTCTTCAGTGATGTAGACCGCTTCGCCCGGCGCCAGGTCGCGAATCAGGGTGAAACCGAGCACGTCCAGGGAAACGCTTTCCGAGGCGATCATGTACTCGACGCCTTCGTCGGTGTGACGCTGGCCGAACACGATCGGGCGGATGCCGTGCGGGTCACGGAAACCGACGATGCCGTAACCGGTGATCATCGCGACCACCGCGTAACCGCCGACGCAACGGTTGTGCACGTCGGTCACGGCGGCAAACACGTCTTCTTCGGTCGGTTGCAGCTTGCCGCGCTGGGCCAGCTCGTGAGCGAACACGTTCAGCAGCACTTCTGAGTCGGAACTGGTGTTGACGTGACGCAGATCGGATTCGTAGATCTCTTTGGCCAACTGTTCAACGTTGGTCAGGTTACCGTTATGCGCCAGGGTGATGCCGTAAGGCGAGTTGACGTAAAACGGCTGGGCTTCGGCCGAAGTCGAGCTGCCCGCGGTCGGGTAACGGACGTGGCCGATCCCCATGTGGCCGACCAGACGCTGCATGTGACGCTGTTGAAACACGTCACGCACCAGGCCATTGTCCTTGCGCAGGAACAACCGGCCATCATGGCTGGTCACGATACCGGCAGCGTCCTGGCCGCGGTGCTGGAGCACGGTTAGCGCGTCATACAGCGCCTGATTGACGTTCGACTTACCGACGATACCGACGATGCCACACATGCGACGCAACCCCTACTTAATGGATCTGAACTGAACAACACTCACTGAGGCGTTTTCGCCGACGGCAAGAGTTGCTCCTTGAACGGAATATCAGCGGGTACGCTGATTCCGCTGGCAAGCCACTGACTGCTCCACCCGAGGATCAGGTTTTTGGACCAGTCGGCGACCAATAGAAACTTGGGAACGAGTTGGGATTCTTTCCACCACCCGTCCTGCTGTACCGGGCCCAGGCTCAACAGCCCGATCGCCACAACCACCAGCAACACGCCACGCGCTGCGCCGAAGGCCATGCCGAGGAATCGATCGGTCCCGGACAACCCGGTGACGCGTACCAACTCGCCGATAAGATAATTGATCATTGCGCCCACGATCAGTGTGGCGACAAACATGATGGCACAGCCTGCGATCACGCGAGCCGATGGGGTTTCGATGTATCCGGCGAGGTACTCGGACAATGAACCACCGAACATCCAGGCGACGACTCCTGCGATGATCCAGGTCACCAGCGATAATGCTTCTTTGACGAAGCCGCGGCTCAAACTGATCAAAGCGGAGATGGCGATGATTGCAACGATCGCCCAGTCAACCCAGGTAAATGGCACAGTGCAGCCTACAGACGGATAAGGCGGCGCATTTTAGCAGAGCGCATGCCTCTCGGTAAGCTGCGATTGTCAGTGCATTTCAATCGAGGCGATAGTTTTTAGCCGCGCTCAGGCTGGAAGCGCACGACAAAACCCTTGAGGTTCTGCTGACGGCTCAAAAGATCACGCAAACGATCGGCTTCAGCGCGCTCGATCAGCGGGCCGACAAACACCCGATTCTTGCCATCGGCCGTACGGATATAGGCGTTGTAACCCTGGCTGCGCAGGGTTTTCTGCAGGCTTTCGGCGCTGGCACGGCTCGACAGGCTAGCCAGTTGCACCGACCAGCTCACCGACAGACCGTTGGCATCGACGCGACTTTGCGTGGTGTCCGGCTTGCTCGCTGCGGCGCTCGGGCCGGCAGTAATCGGCTGAGCAGGCGCAGGAATCGGTTTTGAGGTTGGCGGCGGCGTTGTCGGTTTGACGATCTGCGCTGGCACTACCGGTGCGGCGGCGATCGGTGCCGAAGGTGCTTCTTGCTCGGCGACCTCTTCGTCCGTCGGCACAGGCTCTTGCGGCAAGGCTTGCGGCTCAGGCACGGCGACGGGCTCGACCTGCACTTGCGGCACGGCCGGGGCTTGCGGGGCAGCTGGCGCTTCCACGACAACCTGACGCTGTTCGTCCTGACGCGAAAACAGCATCGGCAGGAAAATCACCGCCAACGCCACCAGCACCAGAGCGCCAACCATGCGCTGCTTGTACGCTTTATCCAGCAAAGCCATTTGCCGCTTCCTCCGTGGAGCGCCGGGCCAACCATTCAAGGGCCTCGGCGACACAATAAAATGATCCGAACAACAGAATCTCGTCGTCGCTTGTCGCCACTGCGCATTGACCGTCCAGGGCGGCGGCGACACTGTCGTAAGACGTGACCGACGCACCAAGGTTCTCCAATGCCGCGTTTAATTCGGCCACCGGACGTGCGCGCGGCGAATCCAGCGGCGCGACAGCCCAATGCTCGACACTAGCATTCAATTCGCCGACAACACCATCCAGATCCTTGTCGGCCAACAAACCGAACACTGCCAGACGCTTGCCGACCGGTGGCCGCGAGGCCAGCCGACGGGCCAGATACTCTGCCGCGTGCGGGTTATGCCCCACATCCAGCAACACATTGAGGCGTTTGCCGTTCCACTCGAACGAACGGCGATCCAGACGCCCGACCACGCGAGTCGCCTGCAAGGCGGCAATGATCTGCTCGGCATGCCACGGCAAACCGAGCAACAGATAAGCCTGCAACGCCAGCGCGGCGTTCTCCATCGGCAGATCGAGCAGCGGCAAGTCGTGCAATTCGACAGCCTGACCCTGCGCATCGGTACCGCGCCACTGCCAGTGCTGATCGGTGATACCGAGATCGAAATCACGCCCGCGCAGGAAGAACGGACAGGCCAGTTCGCGCGCCTTGTCGAGCAACGGTTGCGGTGGATTCAGATCGCCACACAAGGCAGGTTTGCCCTGACGGAAAATCCCGGCCTTCTCGAAAGCCACGGATTCGCGGGTGTCGCCCAAGTAATCGGCATGATCGACGCCAATACTGGTGACCAGCGCGATGTCAGCATCGACTACGTTGACCGTGTCCAGACGCCCGCCCAACCCTACTTCCAGCACCACAGCGTCGAGTTTTGCCTGTTGAAACAGCCAGAACGCCGCCAGGGTGCCCATTTCGAAGTACGTCAGGGAAGTGTCGCCGCGCCCGGCCTCGACCGCAGCAAAAGCTTCGCACAGCTGTGCGTCAGTGGCTTCGACGCCATTGAGCTGCACCCGCTCGTTGTAACGCAGCAGGTGCGGAGAATTGTAGACACCCACGCTCAGGCCCTGCGCACGCAGCAATGAAGCCACGAATGCGCAGGTCGAACCTTTGCCGTTGGTGCCGGTGACCGTAATCACCCGAGGCGCCGGCTGGCCCAGCCCCATGCGGGACGCTACCTGTTGCGAACGCTCCAGGCCCATGTCGATGGCCGACGGATGCAACTGCTCAAGGTAGGCGAGCCATTCGCCAAGGGTGCGCTCGGTCATAGGCCAGCAGGTACCGGTGGAACCACGATCGGCTCGATCGGCGCGGCGACGAATTTCGGCGTCGGCTTGCCAGTCATTTGTGCCAACAGGTTACCCAGACGCGGGCGCAGTTCCTGACGGTGGATGATCATGTCGATCGCGCCGTGTTCCAGCAGGAATTCGCTGCGCTGGAAGCCTTCCGGCAGTTTTTCACGCACGGTTTGTTCGATAACGCGCGGGCCGGCAAAACCGATCAGGGCTTTCGGCTCACCGACGATCACGTCGCCGAGCATCGCCAGACTCGCGGAAACACCGCCGTAGACCGGGTCGGTCAGCACGGAGATGAACGGAATGCCTTCTTCACGCAGACGCGCCAGCACAGCCGAGGTCTTTGCCATCTGCATCAGCGAGATCAGCGCTTCCTGCATGCGCGCACCGCCGGAAGCGGCGAAGCAGATCATCGGGCAACGATTTTCCAGCGCGTAGTTGGCAGCGCGGACAAACCGCTCACCAACGATGGCGCCCATGGAACCGCCCATGAAGCTGAATTCGAACGCCGAAACCACCACCGGCATGCCCAGCAGGGTGCCGCTGACCGAGATCAGCGCGTCTTTCTCGCCGGTCTGCTTTTGCGCAGCCACCAGGCGATCCTTGTACTTCTTGCCGTCACGGAATTTCAGACGGTCAACCGGCTCCAGATCGGCGCCCAGTTCGTTGCGACCTTCGGCATCGAGGAAGATGTCGATGCGCGCACGTGCGCCGATGCGCATGTGGTGGTTGCACTTGGGGCAAACGTCCAGGGTCTTTTCCAGCTCCGGACGATACAGCACAGCCTCGCAAGACGGGCATTTGTGCCACAGACCTTCAGGCACCGAGCTCTTCTTGACCTCGGAACGCATGATCGAAGGGATCAGTTTGTCTACTAACCAGTTGCTCATGCTTTCTTTCTCCAGTACCGGCGGCCCGAACCTTTCGATTCGCAACCCCGCGTATGCCCTTGAGCTAAATTCATGTGTGCGGCGATGGTTGGTGAACCGCCACGGTCAGCGCGAAACATGACCTGCGTGCAATCCGGACAACCCTCAGCCACGCTTGCTTTGTGCAAGTGCATTGATGGACGGCGGCAGACTGCCAGCCGTCACATCAATATCGGCACCGCCACTCTGTAAGAACTAGTAGGAACTTGTAGG
Source organism: Pseudomonas sp. 18058 (assembly GCF_902706155.1). Lineage (NCBI taxonomy): Bacteria > Pseudomonadati > Pseudomonadota > Gammaproteobacteria > Pseudomonadales > Pseudomonadaceae > Pseudomonas > Pseudomonas sp. 18058. Next base: position 70,203 of record NZ_CACSJY010000016.1, on the reverse strand, counting down.
AGCTGACGAGTGCAACGAGGCTGCGATCCTTTGATCTTGTTTTTTACGATCAAAAGATCGCAGCCTCGTTGCACTCGTCAGCTCCTACAGGTTCCTGCTGGTTCCTATTTCTCTTTTACTGCTTGGATAAATGCGCGAATTTTTGCGTGATCCTTGATGCCTTTGCTCGCCTCTACCCCGCCGCTGACGTCTACAGCGTAGGGTTTTACCTGGGCCACGGCGCCCGCGACGTTTTCCGGGGTCAGGCCACCGGCCAGAATCAACGGTTTGCTCAAACCTTGCGGAATCAATGACCAGTCGAACGCCTCACCGGTTCCGCCGGGCACGCCTTCAACATAGGTGTCGAGCAACACACCGCTGGCGCTTGGGTAGGCATCTACAGCTGCAGCGATGTCGTCGCCAGCCTTGACCCGCAACGCTTTGATGTACGGGCGATGCCAGCCTTCACAGTCTTCAGCGACTTCATCACCGTGGAACTGCAGCAGATCCAGCGGCACCGCATCGAGGATTTCCCCCAACTCGCAGCGGCTGGCATTAACAAACAGGCCGACGGTGGTCACAAACGGCGGCAACGCCTGGATGATCGCCCGCGCCTGCTGCACGGACACTGCGCGCGGGCTCTTGGCGTAAAACACGAATCCGATCGCATCCGCCCCGGCCTCGACGGCGGCCAGCGCATCTTCTATGCGGGTAATCCCGCAGATCTTGCTGCGAACGGCTGACATGTCGAGAAAAACTCCAAGGCAAAATCCGGGAAAGTCCCGGATGGTAACAAAAGCGTTCGAGGGCGTCAGCCGTCAAGTTCCGAGAATCCCGTAAGGAAATGTGGCCCGATAAAACGCTCGGGTAACGGGAATTCATCGTGGTACTCGACCTGCACCAGATACAGGCCGTACGGATGCGCCGTCACCCCGCCGGAGCGGCGTTCACGGCTTTCCAGCACTTCCTTCATCCACTCGGCCGGCCGCTCGCCCGCACCGATGGTCATCAGGACGCCAGCGATGTTGCGCACCATGTGATGCAGGAAGGCGTTGGCGCGGATGTCGAGGACGATCATCTTGCCGTGGCGAGTGACGCGCAGGTGGTGCATCTTCTTGATTGGCGACTTGGCCTGGCACTGGCCGGCACGAAACGCGCTGAAGTCATGGGTGCCGATCAAGTGCTGCGCGGCTTCGGCCATGCGCTCGACGTCGAGCGGGCGGTGGTTCCAGGTGATTTCTTCGTTGAGGTGCGCCGGACGGATCTGATCGTTGTAGATCACGTAGCGATAACGGCGGGCGATGGCCTTGAACCGCGCATGGAAATGCGCCGGCATCACCCGCGCCCAACTGACGCTGATGTCGTGGGGCAGATTGATGTTGGCACCCATGACCCAGGCTTTCAGCGAGCGATCGACCGTGGTATCGAAATGCACCACTTGCCCGCAGGCATGCACACCGGCGTCGGTACGCCCGGCGCACTGCAAGGAAACCGGCGAGTTGGCGACTTTCGACAGGGCTTTTTCGAGCTCTTCCTGCACCGTGGCCACACCCGTCAACTGGCGCTGCCAGCCGCTGTAGCGCGAGCCTTTGTATTCAACGCCCAGCGCAACGCGGTAAAAGCCGTCGGGGGCCATTTCGGCGACCGGGTTATCTATGTTTGCCAAGGTGGGACAGCCTGCTGTTTTTGCAAAGGCGGGCATTATAAGGCTGTGGATCAGGGATACCAGAGGTTCTCTGTCGCCTGTAACAATGCCTTCGCGAGCAAGCCCGCTCCCACAGGGGAATACATTCCAAATGTGGGAGCGGGCTTGCTCGCGAAAGCGGAGGATCAGGCACCAATGAATTCCGCACAAACAAAAACGGCAGCCTCTATGGGCTGCCGTTTCGTTTACCGCTGGACTGATTACAAGCTCGAAAGCATGTCCTTGGCCTCTCCCCGTTGCTTCTCGTCACCCTCGGTCAACACTTCGTTGAGGATGTCGCGCGCGCCGTCGCTGTCGCCCATGTCGATGTAGGCCTGAGCCAGATCGAGTTTGGTCGCCGCTTCGTCGGTGCCGGAGAGGAAGTCGAAATCGTCTTCGCCCAGATCAGCGTCCAGCGCCGCATCCGCCTCAGTAAACGTCGGCTCGGCGATGTTCTGCGACAGACGATCCAGTTCAGCGTTGACGTCATCCAGCTCCGCCGCGAACGCATCAGGCTCGGCCGGTGGATTGGAATCCATCTCGTCCGCCAGCGACAGATCGAAATCGGCCGGCAGCTCCAGATCGTCCTGCGGTACGTCAGCCACGACGGGCGGTTCAACCGGCGACAGGTCTTTCACGCCATCGTCCAGATCCAGCAGGAAGTCGTCTTCGGCCAGAGTGGCTGGCGACGGTTCGGCGCCGAGATCCAGATCCAGATCGAAGTCCGACAGATCGTCGAGGTTTTCTTTGATGTCGGTCTGCTGTTGCAGCACCGCTTCAAAGCTCAGGTCGTCATCCGCCGGGAATTCGTCGAGTTCGGCCAGTGCTTCCGGCGTTTGCGGCTCAACAACAGGCGCAGGCTCGATCGGCGTGATGTTGTCGAGATCGTCCAGGCTCAGGTCAAACGCGCTGTCGAGATCATCTTCCGCCGGTGCCGGGGCAGCAGGAGGTGCTTCCGGCTCATCCAGCAGCAAGTCTTTGACGTATTGCGCGTCCAGTTCGGCAGCAACAGCGGCAGCGGCCAAGCCACCGGCAGCGACAAGGGCCATGGCCGGGAAGCGGCTTTTCAGCTCTTCGACCTTGGCGAAGTTATCGCCATTGGCCACCAGTTGACGCTCCTGAGCAACGAACGCATCGCGATCGCCCTGCTGACCGTAGACTTCCATCAGTTTCAGACGCAGATCACTGCGCTGCGGCTCGAGGCTGACGCCCTCCTCCAGCAACGCCGCTGCCTGATTCAAGCGACCGGCGTTGATGTGCGATTGCGCTTTGTCGAGGACGTCATCGGAACGCTCGGCGGCTGGAGAAACCAGCGGCGCAGCAATCGGCGTGGCCATGACCACTGGCGCAACGACCGCTGCCGGTGCAGGCGTTGGCGCCGGAGCCGGGGTATTGAGTGTGACGCTGGCGGCTGGTGTTTCCAGACCTTCGAAGCTGCTTTCCGGCAGATCCTGTTCAGCGGAGAACTCTTGTTCTTCGGACAAGGCACGCGCCATGCGCATGTGTTTCTCGGCTTCCTGCTGAGCTTTGCGGCGACGCGCCAGCAGCAACAGCAGAAGCAGCAGAACCACCGCACCGCCACCGATCAGCCCCAACAGAACGGGATTGGTCAGCAGCTCGTTGAAGGTTTTCTCATCATCAACAACCGGCTTCGGCTCGGCAGTCGGCGCTACCGGCGCATCGACTGGCGGTGCAATCGCCGATTCCGGGGTTGGCGACGCAGCAGCTTCTGCCGGAGTCGCAGGCGGTGTCGCGGCCAACTCGGCGGTAATCGCAGGCACCGCAGGCACCGCTGGATTTGCAGCATTAGCGGCTGGCGCAGCGCCCGAGCCTTCAGCCTGCAGCTTCGCCAGTTGATTGTTCTTCAGCTCGATCAGTTTTTGCAGCTTGTCCATCTGACTTTGCAGATCGGACACGCGGCTCTTCAATTCCTCGTTGTCGCGACGGGTCGTGTCGAGGCTTTCCTGCGTGACCGCCAGTTTGTTGCTCAGCGCCTTGGCATCGCCGGCCGGGCCTTTGCCGCGCGCCTTGGCGCTTTCGGCAGACACCAGGCTCAGATTGTCGCTGGTATTTGGCGCAGCGCCGCTATTGCCACGACCACGATTGGTCGCATCCAGCTGCTGCTGGCCAGTGCCAGGCTTGGCCACGTAACGACGGCCCGAGCGCCAGGCGTCGTTCTGCGCAGCGACTTCTGCAATGGCGGCGGTTTGTGGCAGCGCGGTGCTTTGTGTCGAATCCGGCAGACGCAGCACCTGACCGGTTTTCAAGCGGTTGATGTTGCCACCGATAAAGGCGTCCGGGTTCAGCGCCTGAATCGCCAGCATGGTCTGCTGCACCGAGCCGCCATTACGCGCCTTCGCAGCGATTTCCCACAAGGTATCGCGGGCGGTCGTGGTGTATTGAGTCGAGTGCGTGGCGCCAGTGGTTGGGGCGGTGACGGTTTGCGACGGCGCCGATTGCGCAGCGGCATCAGCCGTCTGCGGCGAGAACTTCGACGGATCGAGCAGCACGCTGTAGTCGCGCAGCAGACGGCCGTTCGGCCACATCACCTGCACGAGAAATTTCACCATCGGCTCGGACAGCGGCTTGCTCGACGTCACACGCAGTACGCTTTTACCGCTGGCGTTGAGCACCGGGGTAAACGTCAGGTCATTGAGGAAGGCCTGGCGATCAACGCCGGCCTTGGCAAAATCTTCGGGTGAAGCCAGGCTCGGCACCACTTCGGCAGCGGTGAGATCCTTGACGTCGAGCAGCTCGATTTCAGCCACCAGCGGCTGGTTCAGGGTCGACTTCAGGGTCAGCTCCCCGAGCCCGAGGGCATGCGCCATACCGGAGGACAGCGCCGAGGCGGCCGCTATTGCTAACACCAGTTTGCGAACTTGAACCATAGCCTCATCCTTTGTTTGAACGTTCCTCGGCCAGCGAGAAGATATTGATTGTCGCTGCCGTAAGGCATTGCGCGCGACGACGACAGATGTCGCGCGCGATCATTTCTTTGATGCCCCGGAAAGTCCCGGAGGGTGACACGTTTTCAACTGCTCCGGGCAAGCATAGCGCTCACCTAGAATCAGTCGACAAATTGTTGCCAAGTATCTTTTACAGCAGGTCTTTTATCAACAATTCAGCTACCTGCACAGCGTTAAGGGCCGCGCCTTTGCGTACGTTATCTGACGTCAGCCACAGATTAAGTTCCGCCGGGTCGTCGACACCGCTGCGCACGCGCCCGACATAGACCACGTCCTGCCCTACTGCATCACCGACCGCAGTCGGATAATCACCGGCCTCAACCAGCTCGATCCCCGGCGCCGCCTCGAGCGCCGCGTTGACCTTTTCCAGGTCGACGGCCTTCTTCGACTGCAAGGTCACGCTAAAGCTATCGCCAAAAAACACCGGGGCTTGAACGCAAGTTGCGGAAATCTTCAATAAAGGTTGCGCCAGCACCTGACGCAGCTCGCGCACCAGACGTTTTTCCAGCAGCGTGTGCCCGTTCGCGTCCGGCGTGCCGACCTGAGCCAGCAGGTTGAACGCTACCTGCCGGTCAAAAAAGGTTGGCTCCAGCGGGCGCATGTTCAGCAGCTCGGCGGTTTGCCGCGCCAGCTCAGTCACCGCTTCACGACCTTGCGCGGACATCGCCAGACTGGCGCTGACATTGACGTATTGCAGGTCGATCAGATCGAGCAACGGCGTCAATACCACGGCGAGCGTGGTGGCTGACGGGCTTGGGCTGCTGACCTGGAACGGCGCTTTCAGATTGGCGAGTACCGCGGCGTTGGCTTCCGGCACCACTTGCGGCGCCTGATCAGCCGGCAAGGCGCCGGACAAGTCGATCAACGAGCAACCGGCAGCGTGAGCGCGCGCGGCGTAACTCAGGGTGATGGCCGGGCCAGCGGCGAAAAACACCAGTTTGACCTTGCTGAAATCGAACTCGTCGACCTCACGCACGCGCACGTTTTTGTTACGGAACAGCACCGAGCTACCGGCGGATTCGCTGCTGGCCAGCAGGTGCAGGTTGCCGACCGGAAAGTCGCGCTCTTCGAGAATTTGTACGAGGGTTTCGCCGACAGTACCGGTGGCGCCGATTACGGCAATATCTAGGGTCTGGGTCATGGTGCGAGCCTCTGGCGAAACGGGGGGAGCGGCACTTTACCGGGTGACTGGCGCACAGGCAATTTCTGCCCACCCGGATCGTTCCCACGCTCCGCGTGGGAATGCCGCATCGGACGCTCCGCGTTCGGCTTGTAAAGGGACGCGGAGCGTCCCGGGATGCATTCCCACGCATAGCGTGGGAACGATCGGCATAAAAAAACCCGCACCTCTTTCAAGGCACGGGCTCTTTCATTGCTTCAAGCAATCAACGCTCGAGCAAAATCCGCAACATGCGACGCAGCGGTTCGGCCGCGCCCCACAGCAGTTGGTCGCCAACGGTGAACGCGCCGAGGAACTGCGAGCCCATGTTGAGCTTGCGCAGACGGCCGACCGGGACATTCAGGGTGCCGGTGACCTTGGTCGGACTCAGCTCCTGCATGCTGATATCGCGGTTGTTCGGTACCAGTTTGACCCAAGGGTTGTGCTGGCTGATCAGCCCTTCGATATCGGCGATCGGTACGTCTTTGTTCAGCTTGATGGTCAGCGCCTGGCTGTGGCAACGCATCGCACCGATGCGCACGCAGATGCCGTCGACCGGGATCGGGCTCTTGAAGCGACCGAGGATCTTGTTGGTCTCGGCCTGAGCTTTCCACTCTTCGCGGCTCTGGCCATTCGGCAGTTCCTTGTCGATCCACGGGATCAGGCTGCCGGCCAGCGGTACGCCGAAGTTTTCGGTCGGGTACGCTTCGCTGCGCATGGCATCAGCCACGCGACGGTCGATGTCGAGGATCGCGCTGGCCGGATCGGCCAGTTGATCAGCGACAGCGGCGTGGGTCGCGCCCATTTGCTTGATCAGTTCACGCATGTTCTGCGCGCCGGCACCGGAGGCCGCTTGATAGGTCATGGCGCTCATCCACTCGACCAGACCGGCCTCGAAAAGACCGCCCAGGCCCATCAGCATCAGGCTGACGGTGCAGTTGCCACCGATGTAGTTCTTGGTGCCCGCATCGAGCTGCTGATCGATGACCTTGCGGTTCACCGGATCAAGAATGATCACTGCGTCATCGTTCATGCGCAGGCTCGAAGCTGCGTCGATCCAGTAACCCTGCCAGCCCGCTTCGCGCAGTTTCGGGAACACTTCGCTGGTGTAGTCGCCGCCCTGGCAGGTCAGAATCACGTCGAGGGTCTTCAGCTCATCAATGCTGTAAGCATCCTTGAGCGGAGCAATGTCCTTGCCCACGGACGGGCCTTGGCCACCGACGTTGGAAGTGGTGAAAAACACCGGCTCGATTAGATCGAAATCCTGCTCTTCCAGCATCCGCTGCATGAGCACGGAACCGACCATTCCGCGCCAACCGATCAGACCTACACGTTTCATCGCAACTACACCTTCTTGAAAAGTGGGCCGCTGCTTTGTATTGAATTTCGCAGCGGGCCCGAGAGATTACAGATTCCGCAGCGCGGCGACTACTGCGTCGCCCATTTCCTGCGTACCGACTTTGGTGCAACCGGCCGAATAGATGTCGCCCGTGCGCAGACCCTGGTCGAGCACGACGCTGACAGCTTTTTCGATGGCATCAGCCGCATCCTGCAGATTGAAGCTGTAACGCAGCATCATCGAGACCGACAGAATGGTCGCCAACGGGTTGGCGATGCCTTTACCGGCGATGTCCGGAGCGGAACCGTGGCAAGGCTCGTACATGCCCTTGTTGTTGGTGTCCAGCGACGCCGACGGCAGCATGCCGATGGAACCGGTGAGCATCGACGCCTGATCGGACAGGATGTCGCCGAACATGTTGTCGGTGACGATCACGTCGAACTGCTTCGGTGCGCGCACCAGTTGCATCGCGGCGTTGTCGACGTACATGTGGCTCAGTTCGACTTCTGGATAATCCTTGGCCACTTCTTCAACGATTTCACGCCACAGTTGGCTGGACGCCAGCACGTTGGCCTTGTCCACCGAGCAGAGTTTCTTGCCACGCACCATGGCCATGTCGAAACCGACGCGGGCGATGCGGCGGATTTCGCTTTCGCTGTACGGCAGCGTGTCGTAGGACTGACGCTCGCCGTTTTCCAGAGTACGGGTGCCGCGTGGCGCGCCGAAGTAGATGCCACCGGTCAGCTCACGAACGATGAGGATATCCAGACCGGCAACGATTTCCGGCTTCAGGCTCGAAGCCTCGGCCAGTTGCGGGTACAGAATCGCCGGACGCAGGTTGCCGAACAGGCCCAGTTGCGCACGGATTTTCAGCAGGCCGCGCTCAGGGCGGATGTCACGCTCGATGGTGTCCCATTTCGGGCCACCGACGGCGCCCAGCAGTACGGCATCGGCAGCGCGGGCACGGTCGAGGGTTTCGTCGGCCAATGGCACGCCGTGCTTGTCGATGGCCGCGCCACCGATCAGGTCATGGCTCAGCTCAAAGCCCAGGCTGTATTTGTCGTTGGCCAGTTCCAGCACCTTGACCGCTTCGGCCATGATTTCCGGACCAATACCGTCACCTGGGAGAATCAGAATCTGCTTGCTCATGCTTTCCTCGTGTCTTCAGTCGGTGCGCCATCTGAGGCGCGCCCGGAAAAATTCTTAGCGCTCAGCCATCAATACGATTACATCTGTACTGAACGAGCCGTCGGCATCAATTTCAAAATATTCGCGCACTTCGTTGCCCATCGACTGCTGCAACTGACGAATCGCGGCGCGCATCACGTCGGGTGTGCGCATGCGCTCAACCCAGGTGGCGTACTCCAGACGCAGGCGCTGACGCGTAGTGCTACGCACATGCAAACCGGCCTCGCTGACTTGGCGCAACCATTCAGCGGCAGAATAATCGCGCACATGGCTGGTGTCGCGCAGCACTTCGACGCTTTGCAGGTAAGTGTCGAACAACGGACTGCCCGGTGACAACACGTCAACGAACGCCGCCACACCGCCCGGCTTCAGCACCCGACGCACTTCGCGCAGGGCCACACCGAGATCGCTCCAGTGATGCGCCGAATAACGGCTGAACACGAAGTCGAACTCGCCATCGGCAAACGGCAGACGCTCGGCGGCACCGTTGACCGTGGAAATGTTGCCGATACCGCGATCAATCGCAGCGGTGGCGACCACGTCGAGCATTTGCTGCGACAGGTCGTAAGCGACCACTTCCTTGACCAGCGATGCCACGTGAAAACTGACGTGACCGGCGCCGCAACCCAAGTCCAGCACACGAGCCTCGCCCTGCCCGGCCAGCTCAGCCTGTAGCAGCGCGAATTCAGTGCCTTGAGCGTGAACGGCGCTGCTCAGGTAGGCGGCGGCCTGCTCACCGAATTGCTTTTGTACGACCTGGGTGTGTTGGGCGGTGCTGGTCATGGTCACATCCTGATAGTTGTGTTGTTTGGGCTGCCGTCTTCGCGAGCAAGCCCTGACTACATCAATCTCAAATCAATCACGCGTCGCGAAACAACCACGGCTGGCTAACCCGATGCCTGGCCTCAAACGTCGCAATCGCATCACCGTCCTGCAAGGTCAGCCCGATATCGTCCAGACCGTTCAACAGGCAATGCTTACGGAACGCATCAATCTCAAAGCTGTACACCTTGCCATTCGGGCTGGTCACGGTCTGCGCTTGCAGATCGACCTGCAATTGATAACCCGGCTCAGCCTCGACCTGCTTGAACAACTCATCAACCTCAGCGTCGCTCAAGATGATCGGCAGCAAGCCGTTTTTGAAGCTGTTGTTAAAGAAGATGTCGGCGTAGCTCGGCGCGATGATGCTGCGGAAACCGTATTCTTCCAGCGCCCATGGCGCGTGTTCACGGCTGGAGCCGCAACCGAAGTTCTCGCGGGCCAGCAACACGCTGGCGCCTTGATAACGCTCGGCGTTGAGGACGAAGTCCTTGTTCAGCGGACGCTTGGAGTTGTCCTGATACGGTTGCCCGACATCGAGGTAACGCCATTCATCGAACAGGTTCGGGCCGAAACCGGTGCGTTTGATCGACTTCAAAAACTGTTTCGGAATAATTTGGTCAGTGTCGACGTTGGCACGATCCAAAGGCGCGACAAGACCAGTGTGCTGGGTAAAAGCTTTCATGCTGCGCTCCTTAAATCAATTCGCGAACGTCGATGAAACGACCGTTCACCGCTGCCGCCGCCGCCATGGCCGGGCTGACGAGGTGGGTACGGCCACCGGCGCCCTGACGGCCTTCGAAGTTACGGTTGGAGGTCGAGGCGCAATGCTCGCCGGACTCCAAACGATCCGGGTTCATCGCCAGGCACATCGAGCAACCCGGCTCACGCCATTCGAAACCGGCTTCGAGGAAAATCTTGTCGAGACCTTCGGCCTCTGCCTGCGCCTTCACCAGACCCGAACCCGGCACCACGATCGCTTGCTTGATGGTCGATGCGACTTTACGGCCCTTGGCGATCACCGCCGCAGCACGCAAGTCTTCAATGCGCGAGTTGGTGCAGGAGCCGATAAACACGCGATCCAGTTGAATGTCGGTGATCGCCTGATTGGCGGTCAAACCCATGTATTTCAGGGCACGGACGATCGAGTCGCGCTTGACCAGATCCATCTCTTTGGCTGGATCCGGCACGTTCTGATCAACCGCCAAAACCATCTCAGGCGAAGTGCCCCAGCTGACTTGCGGCTTGATCTGCGTAGCGTCGAGCTCAACCAAGGTGTCGAACTTGGCGTCGGCGTCGGACACCAGGTCTTTCCAGGACTCGACGGCCATGTCCCATTCCGCGCCTTTCGGAGCAAATGGACGGCCCTTCACGTAGTCGACAGTCTTCTGATCCGCTGCCACCAAACCTACGCGGGCGCCGGCTTCGATGGACATGTTGCAGATGGTCATGCGGCCTTCAACGGACAAATCGCGGATCGCGCTGCCGGCGAATTCGATGGCGTGGCCGTTACCACCAGCGGTGCCGATTTTGCCGATCACTGCGAGGACGATGTCCTTGGCGGTCACGCCGAACGGCAATTGCCCTTCAACGCGCACCAGCATGTTTTTCATTTTCTTGGCGACCAGGCACTGCGTGGCGAGCACGTGCTCGACTTCGGAGGTGCCGATACCGTGAGCCAAAGCGCCGAATGCGCCGTGGGTCGAGGTGTGCGAGTCGCCGCAGACCACGGTCATGCCCGGCAAGGTCGCGCCCTGCTCCGGGCTGATCACGTGGACGATGCCTTGGCGGACGTCGTTCATCTTGAACTCGACGATGCCGTATTCATCGCAGTTGTCGTCGAGGGTCTGAACCTGCAAACGCGAGACTTGATCGGCAATGGCTTCGATGCCGCCCTTGCGCTCTGGCGTCGTCGGTACGTTGTGATCCGGGGTCGCGATGTTGGCATCGATGCGCCAAGGCTTGCGCCCGGCCAGACGCAGACCTTCAAAGGCTTGCGGCGAAGTCACTTCGTGAATGATGTGACGATCGATGTAGATCAGCGCAGAGCCATCGTCGCGCTGCTTGACCAAATGCGAATCCCAGAGCTTGTCGTAGAGCGTTTTGCCGGCCATCAGACGGTTCCTCATCAGCTTGTTTCTATGCCCCGGGCCTTGAACGTTTCAATAACCCTTTGGCTTGTGAGGTCGATCCTATGGGGTTACATTAAATAACTCAAATTCATATTTTTTATGCTTTGGATAACCAACTGGAATACCACCATGGATCTGGCCAACCTCAACGCTTTTATTGCCATCGCCGAGACCGGCAGCTTCTCCGGCGCCGGCGAACGCTTGCACCTGACGCAGCCGGCGATCAGCAAACGTATCGCCGGTCTGGAGCAGCAACTAAAGGTGCGTCTGTTTGATCGCCTCGGCCGTGAAGTCGGCCTGACCGAAGCCGGCCGCGCCCTGCTGCCACGGGCCTACCAGATTCTCAACGTGCTCGATGACACCCGCCGCGCGCTGACCAACCTGACCGGCGAAGTCAGCGGCCGGCTGACCCTGGCGACCAGTCACCACATCGGCCTGCACCGTTTGCCGCCGCTATTAAGGGAGTTCACCCGCCGTTACCCACAGGTCGCGCTGGATATTCAGTTCCTCGATTCGGAAGTGGCCTACGAAGAGATTCTCCATGGCCGCGCGGAATTGGCGGTGATCACCTTGGCGCCAGAGCCGCATGCGCTGGTCAAAGCCACGCCGGTGTGGGACGACCCGCTGGATTTCGTGGTCGCCCCGGAGCATTCGCTGATCAGCAACGGCGCCGTCAGCCTGGCGGACATTGCCGGCCATCCGGCGGTTTTCCCCGGTGGCAACACATTTACTCACCATATTGTCCAACGACTGTTCGAGGCTCAGGGCCTGACGCCGAACATCGCCATGAGCACCAACTATCTGGAAACCATCAAGATGATGGTCTCGATCGGCCTGGCCTGGAGCGTGCTGCCGCGCACGATGCTCGATGATCAGGTGGCAAGCATCGCTTTGCCGGGCATACAGCTGCGGCGCCAGCTAGGCTATATCTTGCACACTGAACGGACGCTATCGAACGCGGCTCGCGCCTTTATGGCCTTGCTGGACGCACAAATCGATCTGCCAGGGACTCTCGGCTGACTTGTGCTACTCCTATAGAGCCGCGTTTCCCTGTGCCTAACGCATAAACCAGCTCAAGGCCCGTAACCAATGCCCAAATCTGTTGACCGTATCCCGCCGATGCCGCGCATTCAGGCAATTGATCCACGGCATTCCGAGCAGAGCTGGGAAAGTGCGCCGCAATTGCTCGCGGCGCTCAACGGCGCCCGGCTCGGCGCCTGGTATTGGGACATCGAGCGCGGGCAGATCAGTTGGTCGCGGGGCACGCAGGCATTGTTCGGCTTCGATCCACGCCAGCCGCTGCCGGCCGACCTTGAATACCTCGATTTATTGCCTCCGGAAGACCGCGCGAAAACCGTGCGCGCCTTCCACGCGGTGATTGCCGGTGCGCCGCTGGAGCAAGCGATGCACCACCGCATCCAATGGCCCGACGGCAGCCTGCACTGGCTGGAGATCAGCGGGAGTCTGCTGCCGGACAAAAACGGCCGCCCCCGAATGATCGGGGTGATTCGCGAAATCACCCACCAGCGCCAACGCGAGCAAGCGCTGAGCAGCTCGGAGAAACGTTTCGCCACACTATTTCACCTATGCCCCAACATGGTTTTGCTCACCCGCCAGGAAGATGGCTTGATCAGCGAGGCCAATCAGTATTTTGAAAGCCTGTTCGGCTGGCCGGTGCAGAGCGCCATCGGCCGCACCACGCTGGAACTCGGTTTGTGGGTGCATCCCGAACAACGCGCCGAACTGGTCAAAAAGACCAACACCAAAGGCGAACTGATCGCCATGGAAGTGCAGTTCCGTGCGAGCAACGGCCAGATCCACGACGGCATTCTCAGCGCGCAGAAGGTCGAACTGGAAGGCCAACCCTATCTGCTCAGCACCTTCCTCGACACCACCGAACGCAAAGCTGCCGAACACGCGCTGAAGGACAGCCAGGAACGTCTCGACCTCGCGCTGGACTCGGCGCAACTCGGCACGTGGGACTGGCACATCCCCAGCGGCATGCTTTACGGCTCGGCGCGCGCCGCGCAGTTACACGGGCTTGAAGCGAAACCGTTCCATGAATCGTTTGACGAGTTTTTCGAAGGCGTGCCCGGCGAAGAACGCGACAGCATGCGCGACGCCTACCGCTCCCTGCGCGAAGGCCCGGCAGGCAATTATCAACTGACCTATCGCGTGCAACTGCCGGACGGCAGCTCGCGCTATCTGGAAAGCCGCGCCCGCCTCTACCGCGACGACAACGGCGCGCCGCTGCGCATGGCCGGCACGTTGCTCGACATCACCGATCAGGTTGAGCGAGAGCAGCGCCTGGTCGCCTCAGAAGAAAAATTCGCCACGCTGTTCCAGGTCAGCCCCGACCCGATCTGCGTCACGCGCCAGGACAGCGGCGAATTCATCGAGATCAACAACAGCTTTACCCAGACTTTCGGCTGGAGTGCCAGCGACGTGATTGGCCACACTGCCGAAGAAATCGGCCTGTGGGACGCGTCGGCAAAAAGTCTGCAACGCATCGAACGGGTAATTCGCGAACAGGGCCTGAGCAACGTCGCGATCATCGTCCAGCACAAGGACGGCCAGTCGCTGACCTGCGTGATTTCTAGTCGGCAGATCAGCGTCGGCGATCAACCGTGCATCGTCACCACCCTGCGCGACATTACTCAGCAACAACGTTCAGAGGCTGCACTGAAGGCCAGCGAAGAGAAATTCGCCAAGGCGTTTCACTCAAGCCCCGACGCGATCACCATCACCGAACGTGATTCCGGGCGCTATCTGGAAGTTAACGACGGCTTCTGCCGGCTTACCGGTTATCGCGCTGAAGAGGTCGTCGGTAAAACCGTGTATCAGGTCGGCATCTGGGCCGAGGAGAAACAGCGCTCGGCGCTACTCGCCGAGTTACAAATCAAGGGCCGCGTCCACCATCAGGAAATGCTTGGGCGCAACAAGCGCGGGGAAATGCTCACGGTCGAAGTCTCGGTCGAGCCGATCACCCTCAACGAAACCGCGTGCCTGCTGCTGACCGCCCGCGACGTCAGTCTGCTGAAAAATGCCGAAGCACAAATTCGCCATCTGGCTTATCACGATCCACTGACCAACCTGCCCAACCGCGCCTTGCTGATGGATCGCCTGAGCCAGCAGATCGCCCTGCTCAAGCGCCACAACCTGCGCGGCGCCTTGCTGTTTCTCGATCTCGATCACTTCAAGCACATCAACGATTCCCTCGGCCATCCGGTCGGCGACACGGTGTTGAAGATCATCACCGCGCGCCTCGAAGCCAGCGTGCGCATGGAAGACACGGTCGCGCGCCTCGGTGGCGATGAGTTCGTGGTGCTGCTCAGCGGTCTGGAAGGTTCGCGCAACGAAGTCAGTGCGCAAGTGCGCGAACTGGCCGACACCATCCGCGAATTGCTTTCGGAACCGATGTTCCTCGATGGCCAGCGCCTGCAAGTGACGCCGAGCATCGGTGTGGCGCTGATTCCCGATCACGGTTCAACCCCGACCGACCTGCTCAAACGCGCCGACATCGCGCTGTATCGGGCCAAGGATTCCGGGCGCAACACCACGCAGATGTACCACAACACCATGCAGAAAGCCGCCAGCGAGCGGCTGCGCATGGAGACCGATTTGCGTCTGGCGCTGTCGCGCGGTGAATTCAACGTGCACTTCCAGCCGCAGATCGATGCCCGCAACAACCAGATCATCGGCGCCGAAGCGCTGGTGCGCTGGAACCACCCGGAACTCGGCGCGCAATCACCCACCGAATTCATCAAGGTTCTGGAAGACAGCGGCCTGATTCTCGAAGTCGGCACGTGGATCCTCGACGAAGCCTGCGACGCCTTCAAACAGCTGATCGGACTGAAACTGGTCGACCCGCTCAACTTCAGCCTGTGCGTGAACATCAGCCCGCGGCAGTTCCGCCAGAACGACTTCGTCGAACGCATCGAACACAGCATGATCAGCCACGGCTTGCCCTGCTCGCTGCTGAAACTGGAAATCACCGAAGGCATCGTCATCCAGAACCTGGAAGACACCATCAGCAAAATGCGTCGCCTGAAAAAACTCGGCGTGAGCTTCGCCATGGACGATTTCGGCACTGGTTATTCGTCGCTGACGTACCTCAAGCGCTTGCCGGTGGACACGCTGAAAATCGACCAGTCGTTTATTCGTGATGCGACGACGGATCCGAACGATGCCGAGATCATCCGCGCGATCGTGGCGATGGCGCGCAGCCTGGAGCTGGAGGTGATTGCCGAGGGGGTGGAGACGCCGGAGCAGTTGGCGTTTTTGCAGGGATTAGGTTGCCATTTGTATCAGGGTTATCTGCACAGCCGGCCGGTGGCACTGGATGTTTTGAAGGTGTTGCTGGAATAGCGGGCACAAAAAAGGGCGCCGTTGGCGCCCTTTTCATTGCTCGGCTTACTGCAACGCCGGCTTCTGCCCCCCATTGATCGGGATGCGTTTGGCTTTCGCTTCTTCCGGAATCACGCGCAGCAGGTCGATGCTCAGCAGGCCGTTGCTCAGATCCGCTGCCTTGATCTCGATGTGATCGGCGAGGCGGAAGGACAGCTTGAAAGCACGCTGGGCAATGCCCTGATGCAGGAAGGTCACGCCTTCGTTGGCATCACGCTTGCCGCCACTGATGGTCAGCACACCTTTCTCGACTTGCAGTTCCAGGTCTTCTTCCTGGAAACCGGCTGCCGCTACAACGATGCGGTATTGGTCGTCACCGTGTTTTTCTACGTTGTAAGGTGGGTAGCTGCTGCCTGGCTCATTGCGCAGGGCGGTTTCGAACAGGTCGTTAAAACGGTCGAAGCCCACCGAGGAACGGAACAGTGGCGCGAGGGAAAATGCAGTACTCATGGTTCAAATCTCCTGAAAACAATCAGCAAGTTTTTTTGACTCCGCGACCCGAATTCGGCATCGCGTAACCCCTAGATAGGGACCGCTGAATTGTTTTCAAGAGACTGTGTGCAGATTTTTTTCAGGCGGCTTCGGCAACCGGCAAACCCAGCAAACGCGAAACATGATCCGGCTCGGTCTCACGACGCAGCACGGTAAACAGTTCGGTCGCCTCAGGATAATTGCGCGTCAGCATCGCCAGCCATTGCTTCAAACGGCCCGGCGATTGGCGAGCGGTCATCTGTGCTTTGGCTTGCAACCAGAAGTCCTGAATCAGCGGCATCAGTTCCGCCCAAGTCATCTCGACGACTTCTTCACCGGCACGGGCAGCGGCGATTTGTTTGGCCAGATCGGGGCGCGACACCAGACCGCGACCGAGCATGATGTCTTCTACGCCACTGATTTCGCGGCAACGGCGCCAGTCTTCGACGCTCCAGATATCGCCATTGGCGAACACAGGCACCTTGACCACGTCCTGCACACGCGGGATCCACTCCCAGTGCGCCGGCGGTTTGTAGCCGTCCATTTTCGTACGAGCGTGAACCACGATGTGCTCGGCGCCGCCCTCAGCCAATGCGGTGGCGCAGACCAGCGAGCCGTCCGGGCTGTCAAAGCCGAGGCGCATTTTCGCGGTCACCGGAATGTGCGCAGGCACGGCACGGCGCACGTATTCGACGATCTGGTTGAGTAGCTCCGGCTCTTTCAGCAGTACCGCGCCGCCACGGGATTTGTTCACGGTTTTGGCCGGGCAGCCGAAGTTGAGGTCGATCACTTCGGAGCCGAGTTCGCAGGCCAGCGCAGCGTTTTCCGCCAGGCACACCGGGTCGGAACCGAGCAACTGCACGCGCAGCGGCACACCGGAAGCGGTGCGGGCGCCGTTGAGCAGCTCGGGGCCGAACTTGTGGAAGTACGCCGGGGTGAGCAACTGATCGTTGACCCGAATGAATTCGGTCACGCACCAGTCGATGCCGCCAACGCGGGTCAGCACGTCGCGGAGGATGTCGTCGACCAACCCCTCCATGGGCGCCAGAGCAATTTGCATGGGGAAAACACTACTTAAGGAAAAAACGTGCGGCAGTTTACTGGATATCGCGGGAAACCGCAGATCCCTTGTAGGAGCTGCCGAAGGCTGCGATCTTTTGATGTTGTTTTTTATAATCAAGATCAAAAGATCGCAGCCTGCGGCAGCTCCTACAGGGATCGGGTCAGGCCGGGGTCAGGATCGCAGGGCCATAGCCTTCGATAAACTCGGCCGGCATGCGCTTGGGCTTGCCGGTGGACAGTTCGATGCAGACAAACGTGGTTTGCGCGCGCAGCAGCGTGGTGTTGTCGCTTGGGCGGATCAACTGAAAGTGCCGGGTCATCTTCAAGCGCTGATCCCAATCGACGACCCATGTCGCCAATTGCAACTCGTCGCCTTCATACGCCGCTGCCAGATAATCGATTTCGTGGCGCACCACGGCCATCGCCCGATCCAGTCGCCGATATTCAACCAGATCCAGCCCCAGACGCTGCGAGTGGCGCCAGGCACAGCGCTCGAGCCAAGTCACGTAGACCGCGTTATTCGCGTGGCCCAGCCCGTCGATGTCCTCGGCGCCTACTTGCAGATCAATGGTAAACGGCGTTGCCCGATCCCAGCCCATGCCCCACTCCCCGTCAGTTATTCAACCGGGGCAGTGTAACGGAGCTCACGCCGATTGGCGCGCCTGAAGGCTACGGCCGGCGAGCAGTGATAACACGCCATCAATCACGCGCGGGTCGGCGAGCACGAGCTGATGACCACCGCCCTCAAGGCGCAGCAGACGGCTGTCGAACCAGGATTCGTGGATCAGCTGCGACTCTTTGACCGAGACGAAATTGTCGTCCTCGGCGTGCACGATCAGGCCGGGCATATCCAGTTGATAGTGGGCAACGTCAAGGGTCGCGGCGCGCATGCCGACGTCCTGCTCGACCTGACGGATGAAGGCCGAACGCGCTCGCGGTGGCATGCCCATGTAGCGAGCGAATCCGCGCAACACACCAAGAATGCGTGCCGGCGCGGCGATACTGACAAGGGTTTCGGTGCGCAAGCCCAATTGCACGGCGAGCATCGCGCTGGCGCCGCCCATCGAGTGACCGATGACCGCTTGCAGCGGCGGCAATTCGGCGGCAGCTTCGAGCATGGCGCGGGCGAACAGGACGACGTTGGCTTCACGCCCCGGTGAGCGACCGTGTGCCGGGCCATCGAGCGCAACGACGGTGTAACCGGCATCGACGAGCGCCGTGATCAGCGCGGCGAACTGGGTGGGCCGCCCTTCCCAGCCGTGCATCAGCAGCACCGCAGGGCCTTGGCCCCAGCGCAATGCCGAGAGGCCGAAACGCAAGGTGATGCGCTCGGCACTGGCCAACATCGGCAGTTCCCAGTCGCGCAGTGGCAGCGCGCGCGGCGTCATGAACGCCAGACGCATTTTGCTCGCCACTAATTTCGGTGCAAACCAGCCTAAGGTGCCATTAACGCCACGAACCCATTTCAACGTGCTCATCGCTCTCTCCTCAGGCGTGTTGCCTTCAGGTCAACGCACCGCCGACTTGGCAGCGCGCAGCAATCGATCGGATAAATCACCAGGGCCTAGCGCTCTTGCGAGAGCCAGACCACCCACCATCAAGGCCACGTCGGCCAGGGCTTTGTCGGTGTCCTCAGGGCTGGACGCCAACTGCGCAATCATCAATTCCAGGTGTTCGTTCAGCGCGATGCGGAACGATTCCGGCAGACGCCCCAACTCACCGATCGACGCCGGAATCGGGCAGGCCGCTTCGCTGGAATCACGGTGCTTGCGCGACAGGTAGAACGCAGCAACCAGCGCGCGGCGTTCTTCACCGGTCAGTTCGGCATCCATGTCGGCAATCAAGTCGCGACGGCGGCCAAGCAGCTGTTTGAACGCTTCGAGCATCATCGCGTCCTTGCTTTCGAAGTGCGCGTAGAAGCCGCCAACCGTCAGGCCGGCTGCGCCCATCACTTCGCCCACGCTAGGGTCTGCCGGGCCGCGCTGGATCAGTGCAGCGCTGGCAGCCTTGAGGATGCGTTCGCGGGTTTGAGCTTTTTTATCGTTCATCGTTGCCTCCGAATATTACGACTAGAATATTATTCGCATAATAATATTCTGCAAGTCAAGAATGTGACCGCTGGTCTGAAGCACAGTTTAGGAAATAGGAGAATTGGCCAAACGCCAGACAAACAAAAGGGCCATTCAATAATTGAATGACCCTTATAAAATCCCGCAGAGCGGGTAATCGTGGCGTCCCCTAGGGGACTCGAACCCCTGTTACCGCCGTGAAAGGGCGGTGTCCTAGGCCACTAGACGAAGGGGACACAAACCTTCTATACAACTGATCAGTGCTGAGTGCTGATCGATTCAAGGCCGGTGTGGCCAGACCTTGAACTGTAAAATTGGTGGAGCTTAGCGGGATCGAACCGCTGACCTCCTGCATGCCATGCAGGCGCTCTCCCAGCTGA
The DNA here is from genome assembly GCF_902706155.1 of Pseudomonas sp. 18058. Lineage (NCBI taxonomy): Bacteria > Pseudomonadati > Pseudomonadota > Gammaproteobacteria > Pseudomonadales > Pseudomonadaceae > Pseudomonas > Pseudomonas sp. 18058. The sequence continues at coordinate 50,548 of NZ_CACSJY010000016.1, read as the reverse complement.
GCTAAAGCCCCGATTTATCGCCTCGCGGCGGAGTGACATCTTGCAACATCACTTCTGTAAAACTGGCGTCCCCTAGGGGACTCGAACCCCTGTTACCGCCGTGAAAGGGCGGTGTCCTAGGCCACTAGACGAAGGGGACGCAAACCCTTCTATACAACAGACCAACACTGAGTGCTGATCGCTTCAAGGCCGGTGTGGCCAGACCTCGAAGTGTAAAATTGGTGGAGCTAAACGGGATCGAACCGTTGACCTCCTGCATGCCATGCAGGCGCTCTCCCAGCTGAGCTATAGCCCCTCATCGTTGATGTCATCGCTGAGGACGGGGCGAATCTTAAGGGCGTATCGAAAGCCTGTCAAACTTATTTTTTAAAAATTTCAAAGTTTTTCGTCGGCATAACAATCACTTACCGCCCTCCCCCCGTAAATTCGGGACTCGGGATGTCACACAGACCTGTAGGAGCTGCCGCAGGCTGCGATCTTTTGACTTTATCTTTTGAAAACAAGATCAAGAGATCGCAGCCTTCGGCAGCTCCTACAGGAAGGCAAAGCGTTTAGGCGATAGCGGCCAGGAGCTTTTCCCACTCTTTGTTTTCTTTCTTCGACACACCGCCCAGCAGGTCAATCGCCTGACGCAGACGGAAACGGGTCAGATCCGGGCCAATGATTTCCATCGCATCGAGCACCGACACCGAACTCGCCTGACCGGTGATCGCCGCAAACATCAGCGGCATCGCGTCACGCAGTTTCAATTCCAGCGATTCAACCACTGCCTGAATCGTTGCGGTGATGTTGTCTTTCTCCCACTGACGCAGGCTTTCGAGCTTCCACAGGATCAACTGCATCAACTGACGAACCTGATCGCCCGAGAGCTTTTTCGATTCGAACAGTTTGGCATCCGGATTGACGCCACCAGCGAAGAAGAATCCCCCCAGCGGTGCAACCTGGCTGAAGGTTTCAACGCGACCCTGCACCAGCGGCGCGATCTTCATCATGTATTCCGGGTTCAAGGCCCAGGTCTGCAAGCGGCTGGCGAACTCTTCCACCGGCAGATCACGCAGCCACTGGCCGTTGAGCCACGACAGCTTCTCGATGTCGAAGATCGGCCCGCCCAGTGAGACACGCTTGAGGTCGAAGTTATCGACCATTTCCTGCAGCGAGAACTTCTCGCGCTCGTCCGGCATCGACCAGCCCATGCGACCGAGGTAGTTGAGCATCGCTTCCGGCATGAAGCCCATGCGCTCGTAGAACGTCACCGAGGTCGGGTTCTTGCGCTTGGACAGCTTGCTCTTGTCCGGGTTACGCAACAGCGGCATGTAGCACAGCTCCGGTTGTTCCCAGCCGAAGTATTCGTACAACAGAATCAGTTTTGGTGCCGATGGCAGCCACTCTTCGCCGCGCAGCACGTGGGTGATGCCCATCAGGTGATCGTCGACCACGTTGGCGAGGAAGTACGTCGGCAGGCCGTCGGTCTTCATCAGCACTTGCATGTCCATGCGATCCCACGGGATCTCGACATCACCACGGAGCATGTCCGGCACCACGCAAACGCCTTCGCTCGGCACTTTCATGCGGATCACGTGGGGTTCGCCGGCGGCCAGACGGGCCGCGACTTCTTCTTTCGACAGTAGCAGCGCGCGGCCGTCGTAGCGCGGGGTTTCGCCGCGAGCCATTTGCTCGGCGCGCATCTGATCGAGTTCTTCAGCGGTGCAGAAGCATGGGAACGCGTGGCCCATTTCAACCAGTTGCTGGCAGTACTTCTGGTAAATATCGCCGCGCTCGCTCTGGCGATACGGGCCGTGCGGGCCGCCAACGTCCGGGCCTTCGCTCCAGTCGATGCCCAACCAGCGCAGGGCGTCGAAGATCTGCTGTTCGGACTCGCGGGTCGAACGCAACTGGTCGGTGTCTTCGATCCGCAGGATGAACTCACCGCCGTGCTGCTTGGCAAAGCAGTAGTTGAACAATGCGATGTAAGCGGTACCTACGTGGGGATCCCCGGTAGGCGATGGCGCGATGCGAGTGCGGACGGTGGTCATGGCATGTCTCGAAAATAATGAAAAGCAAAACAATCAAGCGGCGAATGGTAACAGGCGACACCCGCCCCGCTCCAGCGGGCAGGGCATTTAAGCCAAGTTTGCGTCTGTAAGGCCCGTAAGCCGTGATGAATGGCGGAATATCAACAGATGGCATTTACCGTTTATCGGCTGTATGCCAAATTTGCCTGCTGATAACTTTCCTTACAATTCCTCGACTACAGTTTGCCCCATGCCTGCCCAACTCAAGCGTCGCCTGTTTATTTTCCTGCTGCTCGTCCTGCTGATTGCCGGGGGCTTCTTCGCCCACTGGTTTTTCAAGGGACGTTTTTATGAAAGCACCGACAACGCCTATGTCCAGGGCGAGATCACTCGTGTCTCGAGCCAATTGGGCGCGCGCATCGACGAAGTGCTGGTGCAGGACAATCAGCACGTGGAAAAAGGCCAGTTGCTGGTACGCCTCGAACCGAATGATTTCCGCCTCGCGGTAGACCGCGCCAATGCCGCCCTCGCCACCCGCGAAGCCGAACGCCTGCAAGCGCAAAGCAAACTGACCCAACAATCTAGCCTGATCGCCGCCAGCGATGCGCAAGTAGCGACTACACAAGCGACGCTTGGCCGCTCGCAGATGGATTTGTCGCGCGCTGAAACCTTGCGCAAACCCGGTTACGTTTCCGAAGAACGCGTGACCACCCTCTCCGCCGACGCCCACATTGCTCGTTCGCAAGTGGCTAAAGCACAGGCCGACGCGCAAGGTCAGCGCCAACAGGTCAACGCCCTGAACGCTGAAATCAAACGCCTCGACGCACAGATCGCCAACGCCCACGCCGATATTGCTCAGGCCGAACTCAACCTGACCCGCAGCGAAATCCACGCACCAATCAGCGGCCTCGTTGGCCAACGCGCTGCGCGCAACGGCCAAGTGGTGCAGGCCGGCGCCTATTTGCTGTCGATCGTTCCGGACGAGGACATCTGGGTGCAGGCCAACTTCAAGGAAACCCAGATAGGCCACATGCAGCCGGGACAAAAAGCCGAGCTGACCTTCGATGCCTATGGCGACACGCCGATCGAAGCGCGGGTCGAAAGCCTGTTCGCCGCGTCCGGAGCGCAGTTCAGCCTGTTGCCACCGGACAACGCCACCGGCAATTTCACCAAAGTCGTGCAACGGATTCCGGTAAAACTAACCTTCAAAGCCGATAACCCGCTGCACGGGAAAATCCGTCCGGGCATGTCAGTCACCGCGACCGTAAACATCAAAGACGCCCCTGAAGATGGCCGGTGATTCGCTGATCCGCCCGGTCGGCGAACCGACCCGGCGCGATTGGATCGCGGTGATGAGCGTAATGCTCGGCGCCTTTATGGCGGTGCTCGACATCCAGATCACCAACTCTTCGCTCAAGGATATTCAGGGCGCGCTGTCGGCGACGCTGGAAGAAGGTTCGTGGATTTCCACCTCCTATCTGGTCGCGGAAATCATCATGATTCCGCTGACCGCGTGGCTGGTGCAGTTGCTGTCGGCGCGACGATTGGCTGTGTGGGTGTCGCTGGGCTTTCTGGTGTCCTCGCTACTGTGCTCGATGGCCTGGAGCCTGGAGAGCATGATCGTCTTTCGCGCCATGCAAGGCTTCACCGGCGGCGCACTGATCCCGCTGGCGTTCACCCTGACCTTGATCAAACTCCCCGAACACCACCGCGCCAAAGGCATGGCGATGTTTGCCATGACCGCGACCTTTGCGCCGTCGATCGGCCCGACGCTGGGCGGCTGGCTCACGGAAAACTGGGGCTGGGAATACATCTTCTACATCAACATTCCGCCGGGGCTGATCATGATCGCCGGTTTGATGTACGGGCTGGAGAAGAAAGAAGCGCACTGGGAATTGCTCAAAAGCACCGATTACACCGGCATTCTCACGCTGGGCATCGGCCTCGGTTGCTTGCAGGTTTTTCTTGAGGAAGGCCATCGCAAGGACTGGCTGGAATCGAGCCTGATCGTGACGCTGGGCAGCATTGCGCTGGTGAGTCTGATCACCTTTGTCATCGTGCAGATTTCCAAACCCAATCCGCTGATCAACCTTGGCATTCTGCGTAATCGCAATTTCGGTTTATCGAGTATTTCCAGTCTGGGCATGGGTGTCGGGTTGTACGGCTCGATCTATTTGTTGCCGTTGTACCTGGCGCAGATCCAGAACTACAACGCCCTGCAGATCGGCGAAGTGATCATGTGGATGGGCGTGCCGCAGCTGTTTCTGATTCCGCTGGTGCCGAAGCTGATGAAGATCATTTCGCCAAAATGGCTGTGCACGCTGGGGTTTGGACTGTTTGGTCTGGCGAGTTTTTCGTCGGGAGTGCTCAACCCGGATTTTGCCGGGCCGCAGTTCAATCAGATTCAGATTGTCCGGGCGCTGGGGCAGCCGTTGATTATGGTGACGATTTCGCTGATTGCCACGGCGTACATCCTGCCGCAGGACGCGGGGTCGGCATCGAGCCTGTTCAACATTCTGCGCAACCTTGGCGGTGCGATTGGCATTGCCTTGCTAGCGACGCTTTTGGATGCGCGCACCAAGACCTACTTCGATTATTTGCGCGAGGCGGTAGTGCCGACCAATCCGCAGGTGGCCGAGCGGTTGGCGTCGATGACGGATCGGTTTGGCAGTGACACGGCGGCGTTGGGCAAGTTGAGCGAGATCGTCCATCAGCAGGCGGCGATCATGGCTTACAACGATGCGTTTCACTTTGTCGGGATTGCGCTGGGGATCAGTATGTTGGCGATTCTACTGACCAAAAAGCTCCCGGCGGGGCTAAAGGCCGGCGAATCTCACTGATCCGACTCAATCCTGTAGGAGCTGCCGAAGGCTGCGATCTTTTGACTTTGATTGTAAAAACAAGATCAAAAGATCGCAGCCTTCGGCAGCTCCTACAGGTTTGAAGTCAGGGCGTATTGATCAAACAGCCAAAAGCCGCTCGCGCAGTTTGGCAATCTCATCGCGCATCTGCGCCGCCGCTTCAAACTCCAGATCCCGCGCCAGCTGATACATCTTCTCTTCCAGCGCGCGAATGCGTTTGGTGATCTCGCTCGGCGAGCGCAATTCGGCTTCGTACTTGGCGCTCTCTTCGGCAGCCTTGGCCATGCCTTTGCGCTTCTTGCTGCGCGAGCCCGGCACTGTGGCGCCTTCCATGATGTCGGCGACGTCCTTGAATACGCCTTTCGGGGTGATGCCGTTTTCCAGGTTGAAGGCGATTTGCTTGTCGCGACGTCGTTCGGTCTCGCCAATCGCCCGCTCCATCGAACCGGTCATGCGGTCGGCGTAGAGAATCGCGCGGCCATTGAGGTTACGCGCCGCACGGCCGATGGTCTGGATCAACGAACGTTCGGAACGCAGGAAACCTTCCTTGTCCGCATCGAGAATCGCCACCAGCGACACTTCCGGCATGTCCAGACCTTCACGCAGAAGGTTGATGCCGACCAGCACATCGAACGTGCCGAGGCGCAGGTCGCGGATGATCTCGACGCGCTCAACGGTGTCGATGTCCGAGTGCAAATAACGCACGCGCACGCCGTGATCGGCAAGGTAATCAGTGAGGTCTTCGGCCATGCGTTTGGTCAGCGTAGTGACCAGCACGCGCTCTTCGATCGCTACGCGCTTGGAGATTTCCGACAGCAGATCGTCGACCTGCGTCAGCGCCGGACGCACTTCAATCTGCGGATCGACCAGCCCGGTCGGACGCACCAGTTGCTCGACCACGCGCCCGGCGTGCTCGGCTTCGTAGTTGCCCGGCGTCGCCGAAACGAAAATGGTCTGCGGGCTCACCCCTTCCCACTCATCGAAACGCATCGGCCGGTTATCCAGTGCGGACGGTAGGCGGAAACCATATTCGACTAGGGTTTCCTTACGCGAACGGTCGCCCTTATACATCGCGCCAACCTGCGGCACGCTGACGTGGGATTCGTCGATCACCAGCAAGGCATCCGCCGGCAGATAATCGTAAAGGGTCGGCGGCGCGGCACCGGCCGGACGTCCGGACAGATAGCGCGAGTAGTTTTCGATGCCGTTGCAGTAACCCAGTTCGAGGATCATCTCCAGGTCGAAACGGGTGCGCTGCTCAAGGCGCTGGGCCTCGACCAATTTGTTGTTGCTGCGCAGGTATTCAAGGCGCTCCTGCAATTCGACCTTGATGTGTTCGATGGCGTCGAGCAGGGTTTCCCGTGGCGTCACATAGTGGCTCTTCGGGTAGAACGTGAAGCGCGGCATCTTGCGGATGACTTCGCCGGTCAGCGGATCGAACGCGGAAATGCTTTCGACTTCGTCATCAAACAACTCGATGCGGATCGCTTCCAGATCGGATTCCGCCGGGTAGATGTCGATCACGTCGCCGCGCACACGGAAGGTCGCGCGGGCGAAATCCATGTCGTTGCGGGTGTATTGCAGGTCGGCCAAACGGCGCAGCAATGCGCGCTGATCGAGTTTGTCACCGCGATCGACGTGCAAGACCATTTTCAAATAGGTTTCCGGGCTACCGAGACCGTAGATGCACGACACCGTGGTGACGATGATCGCGTCTTTTCGCTCCAGCAACGCTTTGGTCGCGGACAGGCGCATCTGCTCGATGTGGTCGTTGATCGACGCATCCTTCTCGATGAAGGTGTCGGACGACGGCACATAGGCTTCGGGCTGATAGTAGTCGTAGTAGGAAACGAAGTATTCAACGGCGTTGTTCGGGAAGAACGCCTTGAACTCGCCATACAACTGCGCAGCGAGGGTTTTGTTCGGCGCCAGCACCAGCGTCGGGCGCTGAATCTGCGAGATGACATTGGCGATGCTGAAGGTCTTGCCCGAGCCGGTCACACCGAGCAGCGTCTGGTGCGCCAGCCCGGCTTCGATGCCCTCGACCAATTGGCGGATGGCTTCCGGCTGATCGCCGGCGGGCTCAAAGCGAGTGACGAGCTGGAATTCGGACATATACACCTCTGGGATCGCGGCATTCCGCGCAAAGCGGAGCACCACGGGGACAACCGCAAACGACCGGTGTCGCGCAAGAAAAAACCTGGATTGTGCTCAATGTGGTGGCGATTGCCTCTGCTTTCAAGGCAAACGTCCTACATCCGGTAAAGTCTCTGACACGGCCAATCGACTAACGGTCAAGAAATAATCGCAAAAACTTACCTGAAAAGCCGAATCGCCTGTCGCCATTGCTCGCAGATGGCCTCTATACTAGCTCCCCGTTTGTGCACCGCTCTAGTGCATTCGGCTGGAGCGCCACACGTCCCTCCACTATCCATTAGAGCCGCCGTAATAATGAGCCTGTTCTCCGCTGTCGAAATGGCACCCCGCGATCCAATCCTGGGCCTCAACGAAGCATTCAACGCCGATACCCGGACCACCAAGGTCAACCTGGGCGTTGGCGTTTACTGCAACGAAGAGGGGCGAATTCCACTTCTGCGCGCCGTTATTGAAGCCGAGACGATTCGCGTCGCTCAACACGCTTCGCGCGGTTACCTGCCGATCGATGGCATCGCTGCCTACGACCAGGCCGTGCAGAAACTGCTGTTCGGCAATGACTCGCCGCTGATCAGCGCCGGTCGCGTCATCACCACTCAGGCCGTCGGCGGTACTGGCGCCCTGAAAATCGGTGCCGACTTCCTCAAGCAACTGCTGCCGAACGCCGTCGTGGCGATCAGCGACCCGAGCTGGGAAAACCACCGCGCGCTGTTCGAAACCGCCGGTTTCCCGGTGCAGAACTACCGCTACTACGACGCTGCCACTCACGACGTGAACCGTGCCGGCATGCTCGAAGACCTCAACGCCCTGCCGAACGGCTCGATCGTTATCCTCCACGCTTGCTGCCACAACCCGACCGGCGTCGACCTGACCCCGGCGGACTGGAACAACGTGCTGGACGTGGTTAAAGCCAAAGGTCACGTGCCTTTCCTCGACATGGCGTACCAGGGTTTTGGCGACGGTATCGACGAAGACGCCGCGGCTGTGCGCCTGTTCGCTGAATCCGGCCTGACTTTCTTCGTCTCGAGCTCGTTCTCCAAGTCGTTCTCGCTGTATGGCGAGCGCGTTGGCGCCCTGTCGATCATCAGCGAATCGAAAGAAGAAAGCGCGCGCGTGCTCTCGCAAGTCAAACGCGTGATCCGCACCAACTACTCCAACCCACCGACTCACGGTGCAAGCATCGTCGCCGCCGTGCTGAACAGCCCGGAACTGCGTGCGCAGTGGGAAGCGGAACTGGCTGAAATGCGTCTGCGCATTCGCGGCATGCGTGAGCAGATGGTTGCCCTGCTGGCCGAGAAAGCCCCGGGCCGCGACTTCAGCTTTGTGGGTCGTCAGCGCGGCATGTTCTCCTACTCGGGCCTGACCACTGAACAGGTGCATCGCCTGCGTAACGAGTTCGGCATTTACGCACTGGATACCGGCCGTATCTGTGTGGCTGCGCTGAATCAGAGCAACATCAAGGCTGTGACGGACGCGATCGTTCAGGTCATCTGATAACGCTGCGTGATGAAAAACGGGAAGCCTTGGGGCTTCCCGTTTTTATTTGTCCGAAGGAATGCAACATTCCATCTAAACTGCACACAGATTTAACTGTGGGAGCGGGCTTGCTCGCGAAAGCATCGGCTCAGTCACCATTTTTTCTGACTGGTACACCGCATTCGCGAGCAAGCCCGCTCCCACATTAGCGATGAGTTAACCCAAGAATTCTGTGAGAAACCCAATGAAAAACGACAACCTGCGCGCCGACCGTGACGATCTGGATGATTTCATCCCCCGCGCCTCGGCCAAACGCGAAAAAAGCCTGGTGCTGCAAGTAGCGACCGGGGTGTTTCTTGGCGGTCTGGTGCTGTGGCTGGTGCAACTGGCAGCCACGGCGGCTTACGCCAAACTGATGCTCGGCACCATTACCTTCGGCAGTTAAGCCAATTCGGTCGCGCGCTGACTGGCGGCATCGTCATACGCGACGTACAGCGATTCGGCGATCTGGCTCTTGATCGCCTTGGCGCTTTCCAGACCGAGGACAAAACCTTCGGCCTTGCCGCCAGCGCGATTCAGTTCTTCAGCGGTGCCGGCCTGAGTGATCGCATCGAGGAGTTTTTCGGCGTGAGGGCCGACGCCTTTCGGCAGGCTGATTTGCGCGATGCTCATGCGAACACCTCGTTGTGGCGGGACTGACAAATCAAGTGATGCATGGCGCTTACCTTTTCGGCGGATGGCCGGTAGCGCGTGTTACCACTTCCGGGCGGCCATGGTAGACCTCTAGCGAGAATCTGGTAACCGCCAATCGCTGACAAACTACCCTTCGTCCCCGTAAATCGTTCAATTTCACAATCGACGCTTGACTTCTCTTTTTGAATCAGTAACATAAGCACCAATTCCGCAATAGCTCAGTTGGTAGAGCAAATGACTGTTAATCATTGGGTCCCTGGTTCGAGTCCAGGTTGTGGAGCCAAATAGCAAAGCCCCTGAATTGAAAGATTCAGGGGCTTTTTTGTGTGCGCTCGAAAAGATCAAAAGATCGCAGCCTTCGGCAGCTCCTACATGAAAACACCTATCCCCTGTAGGAGCTGCCGAAGGCTGCGATCTTTTGATCTTCAAACAAAAAGGGCCGATCTGATTAACAGATCGGCCCTTTTCCAATCAGCTACAGCGGTCAGACATGCTCGCTGCTTTTCACCTGCACTTTCGGCGCGCCATGGCCGTGGTCGTGATCATCCGGCTCGATCACCGGCACTTCATTGCCGTCGCAGTCATGCAGTTTACCGTCGCTGAAGTAATCGCCTTCGCGCAGCGCATCCAGATCGCGATAACGCAGAGTCCGCTCCTCCGCCGCCGCAAACACCGACTGTTGATCGGAGTTGCCAGTGGTGAAATGGTTGAACGCCAGGTTCAGCAGGATCGCCATGATCGCCGACGAGCTGATGCCCGAGTGGAAAATGGTCGCAAACCAGCTTGGGAACTGATCGTAGAAGTTCGGCGCGGCAATCGGGATCATGCCGAAACCGATCGAGGTGGCGACGATGATCAGGTTGACGTTGTTGCGATAATCAACCTTCGACAGCGTACGAATACCACTCGCTGCCACAGTGCCGAACAGCACGATACCGGCGCCGCCGAGTACCGAAGTCGGCACCGCTGCGATAACCCGACCCATGAACGGCAGCAGGCCAAGGATCACCAGGAATACGCCGCCGGTGGCCACCACATAACGACTCTTGATCCCGGTCACCGCCACCAGACCAACGTTCTGGGCAAAAGCGCTCTGGGTGAACGAACCGAAGATCGGCGCGAACATACTCGACAGCATGTCTGCCCGCAGGCCATTGCCCAGGCGTTTGGAATCGACTTTGGTGCCGATGATTTCACCGACGGCGAGGATGTCCGCCGAGGTTTCCACCAGTGTCACCATAACCACGATGCACATCGACAAAATCGCGGCAAAGTGGAACGTCGGCATGCCGAAGTGGAACGGCGTCGGGAAGCCAAACATCGGCCCGGTGGTGACGTTGGAGAAATCCGCCATACCGAGGAACACCGCCAGTATCGTACCGATCACCATGGCCAACAGGATCGACAGACGCGAGATGGTTGAGCTGCCCACCTTGCTCAGCAGCAACACCAGCACCAGCGTCACCGCCGCCAGACCGATGTTTTGCATGCTGCCGAAGTCCGGCGCGTGGCTGTTGCCGCCCATCGCCCAGCGTGCGGCCACCGGCATCAGCGTCAAGCCGATGGTGGTGATCACGATACCGGTGACCAATGGCGGGAAGAACTTGGTGATGCGCGAGAACACCGGCGTGATCAGCAAGCCGATCAGCGATGCCGCAATGACGGCGCCAAGCACCGATTGGAAGCCGCCCTCCCCGCCACTGCTGACGATCGCGACCATGGTCGCCACGCCGGAGAACGACACGCCCTGTACCAGCGGCAACTGACAGCCAAAAAACGGTAGACCCAGGGTTTGCAGCAGCGTCGCCAGCCCCCCCGCAAACAATGAAGCAGCAATCAACAAACCAATGTCTGCCGGCGACAGGCCGGCCGCCTGGCCGATGATCAGTGGCACCGCAACGATACCGCCGTACATGGTCAGAACATGTTGCAGGCCGTAAGCCATATTCGCGCCGACCCCGAGATTTTCGTCCTCGGGCCGTTGGTGTGAAACATGGGGCGTTTTCATGGTGGGGGGTTCCCTGGTTTTTGTTATGCGCACACTGTATTCAATACTCAGGACAAATGTCCATAGAGTTGTATACAACTTGCCAGTCACAAAATGGATAGGTAGCCATCCAAGCTTCTAGTCCGCGCCTCGCAACGCCCACAAATCCGGCAATACATCCCCACCTGCATCTGCGCCAACACCCACTAGGCTGAAGTGTTCATGGCGACCGACGGTGCGGTCGCAGTCTTTTTTATGCATATTAAATATGCATAATGATTTTGAGTATTTTGTTAAAGAGATTTAACCAATGAAAGACGAATATGACTTCTCCCAAGGCAAACGCGGCGCTGTGGCGTCGACCAAGGGCAAAACCCGGATCACCATCATGCTCGACGATGCCGTCATCGACGCCGCACGCACGGTGGCGGAGAACGAGGGGTTTGGTTATCAGACGGTGATCAACAACACGCTGCGCCATGCCTTGCTCGATGCTGAAAAACACGACCAGGTCGATCCGCTGCAATTCAGCAAAGGCATTACCGCCGCCGACCTCAAGAGTCTTGAGAAAAAATTGTCGGCAGCGGCCGGGGAAATTCGCCGGGTGCTGGAGCCGGATGCCAAGCCTTAGGCTTCGGCCGGTACGATCATTCGTTCGAGGGAATGCCGTGTATGCGGCACGTCCGGCAGGTGAATGCCGAATTCCTGCTCCAGCAGTTCGATCAATGCCGCCACCTCGGTGATTTCGCGCCGCTCGCTGCTCGCGCCCATGCGATGAAGGGCGAAACTGCCGTTGTTCAATGTTTTGCGCCAGCCATCACCGGTTCGCGCCGCCATCAGGCGTTGGGTAAAAGGAGAGTCGGGATGGGCCGAGACGTACCAGTTGCCGATGGTGAAATCGATGTCTTCCTGGCGTTGCAGGTCGAACAGGTACATCGATCGCCACTCGCCGGCGACGTTGGCTTGCAGCATGTAGCCATCGGCTTGTTTGTCGATGCGATAGGGTTCGTGCGGGGTGGTTTGTTCTGCCTCGGTATCGAGAAGCAGCGGCGCGGTCGGCACCATGCCGCCGAAGCCGACGTCGGTGATGTAGCGCACGCCGTCGAGGGTGACCAGACTCAAGCGGTGCGTGCGCGCCGTCCAGCTGCCTTCCGGCTGGTTCATCACCACGCGGCCGCTGATGGCGCGAGCGTCGAAGCCCAGCTCAAGCAGCAGGGTGAAGAACAGATTATTCAGCTCATAGCAGTAGCCACCGCGACCGCCGAGCAGGATTTTTTCTTCAATGGACGGCAGATCGATCAGCACCGGTGCGCCAGTAATCGTCGCCAGATTCTCGAAAGGAAAGACCCCGGTGTGGCGCCATTGCAGCAGCCGCAAGTTTTCCAGCGTCGGCGCTGGCGGTGCATCAAAACCCAGACGTTGCAGGTACAGCTTCAGGTTCGTCAGGCGTGGCTCGCTCATTGCTCAATCCTTTTGCATGGGGCCGCAGTTCACTGCATTGATGGTCGCCATGTATACGGGATCAGCCACTGAGTTCGACAATTGATTTCGCCAATCGCCTGCTAGCGCTTTTTGCGTGAGCCGATGCGAATCCACGTTGGCGCATGGTCACTGGCGTGCGGTTCATTGCGCACCCACGCGTCTACGCCGGCCTCGTGCAGATACGGACTTAATGCCGGGTTGAGCAGCAGATGATCGATGCGCAAACCGGAGTTGGTTTGCCAGTGTTGGCGGAAGTAATCCCAGAATGTGTAGAGGCGATCTTCGGGATACAAATGCCGCAGCGAATCCGTCCAGCCTTGATCGAGCAGGCGCTGATAACACTCGCGGCTTTCGGGTTGCAGCAAAGCGTCCTTGAGCCATGAGCGGGTGTTGTAGATGTCCATGTCGGTGGGCACGACGTTGTAATCACCGGCCAGCACCACCGGGTGATCGCTGCTTTGCAGGTCTTTCGCATAGCTGATCAGCCGTTCGAACCACGCCAGTTTGTAATCGAATTTCGGCCCCGGCTGCGGATTGCCGTTAGGCAGGTACAGGCAACCGACCAGCACGCCGTGCACCGCCGCTTCCAGGTAGCGACTGTGCTTGTCGTCGGGATCGCCCGGTAAACCGCGACGGCTCTCCAGCGGCTGCGCATCTCGGGCAAGAATCGCCACACCATTCCACGCCGCCTGCCCTTGCCAGATCGCCCCATAACCGGCGGCTTCCAGCTCGGCGGCGGGGAATGCCGAATCGACCGATTTGAGTTCTTGCAAGCAGGCGATGTCGGGTTGCTCGCGTTTGAGCCAATCGAGCAGATTCGGCAAACGCGCGCGTAAACCGTTGACGTTGTAGGTGGCGATCCGCAGGTTTTTCATCGGCTGAGGCTCCTGCCCGTGGGCTGTGAAAATTGTGACCGCGTGAACATCGCAGCGGTTGCATCGGATCCGCTCGCTGCGGCGTAATAGGCGCTCGCCCTTCGCCCGCTCTGCCGAGACCTGTATCCCATGCCAACCACGCTGCAAGGTCAGCGCATCCTTCTGCGCCCGCTTGAGTACTCCGATGCCGCCGCCCTGCTCCATGCGGCTGCCGACGGCGAATTGTGGAACCTCACCGTGACCGTTGTGCCGTCGGCCAGCACCGTCGACAGCTATCTGAAAAAGGCCCTCGACGGTCGCGAGGCCGGCACGGTGATGCCGTTTGTCATTGTGTTGAAAGACACCGGTGAAGTGATCGGCTCAACACGTTTCTGGAAGATCGATCCGATCAATCGCAAGCTGGAAATCGGCAGCAGCTGGATTTCGGCGAGCTGGCAGAAATCCTTCGTCAACACCGAAGCCAAATACCTGATGCTGCGCCACGCCTTCGAAGTGCTCGATTGCGTGCGCGTGCAGTTCACCACCGACGAGAACAACCAGAAGTCACGTAACGCGATCCTGCGTCTCGGCGCGCAGCAGGAAGGTATCGTCCGTCATGAACGGATCATGCCGGACGGGCGCAAACGCAACTCGGTGCGTTTCAGCATCATCGACGACGAATGGCCGCAAGTGCGCGCGCATCTGGAACAGAAACTCGCCGCCTACGCATAAAACATTCAGGCGCGACTGCGCAGCCATTGCAGGAAGCCTTTTTTCGCCACCACCACCGGCGCTTCCTCGGTCAGCGATTGCGCCTTGTGGAGGCGATAATCGAGCAAGGTTTTCATCGCATCGCTGATGTCGTGGCGAGCGTCGAGGCACGGCTTCAGGTAAGTCTTCTCGATGCGGTACAGGGCGCAGAAGGTTTTCGCGGCAAACTTGGCCGGCACCGAGGAATCGGAAAGGATGCCCGCCTCGCCGATCACTTCGCCCGGGCCCATGCGCCCTGACTCGAACGGCGTGCCGTGGCGGGTCAGCGTCACTGTGACCACGCCCGACTCGATGATGAACAAGTGATCGCTGACCTCCCCCGCCTCCAGGATCGTCTCGCCAGTGCGGAAATTTTGCAGGGTCATGTTCTGGCTGAAGGTTTCTTTCTCTTCCTGACGCAGCGTCGAGAAGATCGGCGAACTGTCGAGCAATGCCCGTGGCCGCGACAGGTTGCTCGGCGCGCTGCTTTCATCGCTCGACAGCAGATTGACCCCGGACGCCTGCAAGTGCCGGTACGCCAGATCAAACAGCTGATTGCGCACCACGCGTTTCTCGCCCATCGACGCGACGAAACCGCTGATCTCGTATTCCGCGCCGCTGCTGCCGGAGCTTTTCAGCGCGACACTCGGCGCCGGGTTGTCGAGCAATTGCCGACAGCCCTGCATCGCCCGCTCCAGCGATTCGATCACTGAACTGGGCCGCGCATGCGGGCTGACCTGCACGCTGACCGCGACGCCGAACATATTGCTCGGCCGACTGAAGTTGATGATCTTCGCCTTGGCCGCCAGCGAGTTGGGAATCACCGCCATGCTGCCCTGACTGGTTTGCAGGCGCGTGGCACGCCAATCGATATCGGTGACCCGACCTTCGGTGCCGTCGATGGAAATCCAGTCATCCAGTTGATAAGGCTTGGTGGTGTTGAGGACGATGCCGGAAAACACATCGCTGAGCGTGCTCTGCAGGGCCAGACCGACGATGATCGCCAACGCGCCGGACGTCGCCAGCACGCCTTTGACCGGCAGATCGAGCACGTAGGCAAGCGCCGCGATAATCGCGATAAGGAAAATCACAGCGCCGAGCAAATCCTGCAACAACCGCCCGGTGTGGCCGACCCGTTGCATCATCACCGCGCCGATCAACACCGTCAGGGTGCGCGCGCCGAACAGCCACCAGCCAATCTGCAACCCGGTCGCCGCCAGGTGCAACGGCACATTGTCGGCCCACGGCGCGGGCTCCATCGGGTTGAGGCCTTCGTTGAACAGCAAGATGCTGAACAGGGTAAAAATCAGCACGCGCACCAGCAGTTTCCACTCGCTGCCACGGGAACTGATCAGGCGCCACAGACCGAGATCAAGGAGGATCAGGACCAACGCGCAAAACAACGGGTGTTCGGTCAGCAGAGACAGCATCAAACAACTCCGACGGGGGCCAATCGCGAGAAGATCGCACAGATTGGGGAGAGTGTAGGAGTAATTGATTTCAGCCGACAAAAATCACCAGACAACCCTTGTAGGAGCTGCCGCAGGCTGCGATCTTTTGATCTTCAAAACAGGATCAAAAGATCGCAGCCTGCGGCAGCTCCTACAGGGAATTGGTTATTTGTCGTTAGACAGGCTGTTATAGCTGGTGAACAGGTTGCGGTAGTCCGGGATGTGGTTGGAGAACAGCGTGCCCAGCCCTTCAACGTCGTTGCGCCAGTCGCGGTGCAGCTCGCAGGCCAGACCGAACCAGGTCATCAACTGCGCACCCGCCGTGGACATACGATTCCACGCCGATTCGCGGGTCAATTCGTTGAACGTGCCCGAGGCATCGGTGACCACGAACACATCAAAACCTTCCTCTATCGCCGACAGTGCCGGGAATGCCACGCAGACCTCGGTCACCACGCCAGCAATGATCAGTTGCTTCTTGCCCGTCGCCTTGATCGCCTTGACGAAATCTTCGTTATCCCAAGCGTTGATCTGGCCTGGACGAGCGATGTACGGCGCATCCGGAAACAGCGCTTTCAGCTCAGGCACCAGCGGGCCGTTGGGGCCGGTTTCGAAACTGGTGGTGAGGATTGTCGGCAGTTTGAAGTACTTGGCCAGATCGGCCAGCGCCAGCACGTTGTTCTTGAATTTGTCCGGATCGATGTCGCGCACCAGCGACAGCAGCCCGGCCTGATGGTCGACCAGCAGCACCGCAGCGTTGTTCTTGTCCAGACGTTTGTATTGAGTGGTCATTGCAGTAATCCTCGCGTGTTGTCGAGGCCGACGGGGGCCGGCCTCGGGAGACTCGATCAGCGTTGGGAATCCAGCACTTCGTGTTCGTTCGCGACTTGCTGAGCCTTGAGGTAGCTCTCGATCAGCAATTGATAATGCGGCATGGCCTGGGCGTAGACGGTCGCCCACTGCTCGGCATCGGGACGGTTCCACGAGCCTTGCAGCTCGGAAAGCGTAGCCATGATGTCGATCGGCACCACCCCGGCCTGGGCCAAACGGGCAACTGTCAGATCAGTGGCCAGTTTGGAGTGATTACCGGAGGCATCGACCACGGCGAACACTTTGTAGCCTTCATGCACAGCGGCGATCGACGGAAACGCCAGGCAAACGCTGGTCAGGGTGCCGGCGATCACCAAGGTTTTCTTGCCAGTGGCTTTGACTGCCGCGTGAAATTCCGGGTTGTCCCAGGCATTGATCTCGCCTTTGCGTGCCACGTATTGCGCATGCGGCGCGGCTTCGTGAATTTCCGGAATCAACGGCCCGTTCGGCCCTTGCGGCACGGAAGCGGTGGTGATCACCGGCATCTTCAGCAGGGTCGCCGCTTTCGCCAGCGCTACGGCGTTGGCGCGCAGTTGCGGCACGTCCATGTCCTTGACGATCTGGAACAGACCGCTCTGGTGGTCGATCAGCAGCATGGCTGCGTCGCTGGCATCGATGGTCGGTTTCTGGCCGTCGAAGTTCGCGGCATTGACAGTGTTCATGTGCGTGTCCTCTTTTCTTTAGGCAACAGCCATCCCTGGCCTTCGAACCGGCCTACGCGTCCTGTGTAGAGCGGAGTGGTTGTGCGTTAAGCGTGCATCTGGCCGAAGCGGCCGGACTGGAAGTCGGCGAAGGCCTGGTGGATTTCCTGCTCGGTGTTCATCACGAACGGGCCGTGGCCGACGATCGGTTCGTCGATCGGTTCGCCGCTGAGCAACAACACCACCGCGTCCTGGCTGGCTTCGAGGGTCAGCTGCTTGCCATCACGTTCGAACAGCGCCAACTGCCCTTCGCGCACCGATTCCACACCGTTGACCTGCACCGAGCCTTTCAATACCACCAGCGCGGTGTTGCGCCCTTCGTGCAGATCCAGCGTCAGCAACTTGCCGGCGTTCAGACGCAGATCCCACACGTCGATTGGCGTAAACGTGCGCGACGGGCCGGTGTGGCCATCGAACTCACCGGCGATCAGGCGCAGGCTGCCGGCGTTGTCCTTGAGCGCGATGCTCGGGATGTCGCGGTCGAGAATGGTCTGGTAGCCCGGCGCGGCCATTTTGTCCTTGGCCGGCAGGTTGACCCACAGCTGCACCATTTCCAGTTTGCCGCCGGTTTTGGCGAAGTCATCCGAGTGAAACTCCTCGTGGAGGATCCCGGACGCCGCCGTCATCCATTGCACATCGCCCGGGCCGATGACGCCGCCACTGCCGGTCGAATCGCGGTGCTGCACTTCGCCTTCATAAACGATAGTCACCGTTTCGAAACCACGGTGCGGATGCTGACCAACGCCACGCCGTTCGGTCGTCGGCGTGAAATCGGCGGGGCCAGCGTGATCGAGCAGCAGGAACGGGCTGATGTGTTTGCCCAGGTTGTCGTAGGAAAACAGCGTGCGAACCGGGAAACCATCGCCGACCCAATGGCCGCGTGGGCTGGTGTAGATACCGATGATGTTTTTCATGGTTGTCTCCAATTGGGGTGAGTGATGCGATGGATTAAGCTTAAATCCGTGACCATTAATGCACTAGACTGCAAAAATCAGCCTTAGCGTTCTATCTGGAGAACGATGGTGGAAGACCTCAACACCCTTTACTACTTCACCCAAGTAGTCGAACACCATGGATTCGCCGCCGCCGGGCGTGCGCTGGACATGCCCAAATCGAAGCTCAGCCGGCGCATTGCCGAGCTGGAAGAACGCCTCGGTGTACGCCTGCTGCACCGCACCAGCCGCCATTGTTCGCTGACTGAAATCGGCCAGGCTTATTACCAGCGTTGTCTGGCCATGCGCATCGAAGCCGAAAGCGCCGCCGAACTGATCGAACGCAATCGCTCAGAGCCGCAGGGGCTGGTGCGCCTGAGTTGCCCGACGGCGCTGCTCAACTCGTGGGTCGGGCCGATGCTCACGCGCTACATGCTCAAGTATCCGCTGGTTGAGTTGTTCATCGAGAGCACCAATCGTCGCGTCGACCTGATTCACGAAGGTTTCGATATCGCTTTGCGCGTGCGCTTTCCGCCGCTGGAAAACACCGACATGGTCATGAAGGTACTGGGCAACAGCATGCAATCGGTGGTGGGCAGTCCGCAGTTTGTTGAACGCCTGTCGTCACCGCCCTCGCCCGCTGACCTCAACGGTTTGCCGAGCCTGCATTGGGGCGCGGCGCAGCGTGAGTATCAGTGGGAATTGCTCGGGCCGAATGACAACACTGCGCTGATCCGGCACACGCCGCGCATGGTTACTGATGATTTGATTGCGTTGCGTCAGGCAGTGATTGCCGGGGTCGGCGTGGCGCATTTGCCGAGTGTGGTGGTGCGTGAGGACATTGCCGCCGGGCGCGTGGTGGAGTTGATTCCGGGGTGGGCACCGAAGTGTGGGGTGGTGCATGCGATCTTTCCGTCGCGGCGGGGGTTGTTGCCGTCGGTGCGGACGTTGATTGATTTTCTCGGCGAGGAATTTGCGCGTAGCGACATTGCTTGAATCGGCGGAGCGCGCTTCGCGAGCAAGCTCGCTCCCACAGGGATTTATGTTGGTAATGAATGTTGTGTACACCCCCAAATCCTGTGGGAGCGAGCTTGCTCGCGAAGAGGCCAGTCCAGACAACACAAAACTCAAATGTGATTCATGACTTCTGCTCAACACTGCTTTGCCCCGGCAGCGGTTTTTCTCAAGGATGCACACGCGGATACTCGACCCCATTCCCACTGCAATCCCTTGGAGTCTTTCATGTCTGTTCCCGCTTTCGGCCTCGGTACCTTTCGCCTGCAAGGCCAGGTGGTCATTGACTCGGTGAGCACTGCCCTCGAACTCGGTTACCGCGTCATCGACACCGCGCAAATTTATGAAAACGAAGCCGACGTCGGCCAGGCCATCGCCGCCAGCGGTATCCCCCGCGAAGATCTGTTCATCACCAGCAAAATATGGATCGCCAACTTCGCCAAAGATCGCCTGATCGACAGCCTCAAAGAGAGCCTGCAAAAACTGCAGACCGACTACCTCGACCTGACGCTGATCCACTGGCCATCGCCGGAAGACCAAGTGCCCGTCGAAGAATTCATGGGCGCTCTGCTGGAAGCCAAACGTCTGGGCCTGACCCGGCAGATCGGCGTATCCAACTTCACCATCGACCTGATGAAGCAAGCGATCAAAGCCGTCGGCGCCGACAATATCGCCACCAACCAGATCGAACTGCACCCGTACCTGCAAAACCGCGCGGTGGCTGAGTTCGCCAAAAGCCAGGGCATTCACATCACCTCGTACATGACCCTCGCTTACGGTGAAGTCTTGAAGGATCCGGTGATCGAGCAGATCGCCACGCGCCTGCAAGCCACTCCGGCACAAGTCACGCTGGCATGGGCCATGCAATCGGGGTACGCGGTGATTCCGTCGTCGACCAAGCGCGCCAACCTGCACAGCAACCTCGGCGCCACCGCCCTCAAGCTGAGCGATGCCGACATGGCGCAAATCGCCACGCTGGATCGCGGCCACCGTCTGACCAGTCCGAAAGGCATTGCGCCAATCTGGGACTGATCGCTCAGGCCTGAAGACGTTGCGCGAGACCTTGCATGGCCTCGCGCAATGCACTGGCGCTCACGCCTAGCGTTGCGCTTTCAGCATCGCGGCAGGCGTGTTCGAGGTCGGTACACGCCGACACCACGCGCGCGGCGCCGACCATTTGTGCACCGCCCTTGATGTGATGGGCCAGATCGCGCAGGCCGCCACGGTCAGGGGTTTGCAACAGATCGTCGAGGCGCAGCAAATCGGCGTGCAGGCTGTTCAGTACTTCTTTGCGCAGGTGAACGATGAGGGCGCGGTTATTCCCCGCCAACTGCTCCAGCGCGCTGAGGTCGAACTCAGCCAGCGGCGGATTCTCTGATCGTTCGATACCTCGCTCAATGTGGCTGACGCCGCTCAACGCCACACTCAGATCGTGCAAACGAATTGGCTTGAACAGGCAATCGTCCATGCCCGCTGCGAGGCAACGAGCTCTTTCCTCGACCAGCGCATTGGCCGTAAAACCAATAATCAAACGTCGACCGGCACCTGCGAGCGCTTCGTCCTGACGAATCGCGCGCGCCAGTTCATAACCGCTGCGCCGGGGCATGTTGCAGTCGGTGATCAGCACGTCAAAAGATTGCTCGCGCCACAGTTTCAAGCCCTGCTCGCCGTCTTCAGTGTCGACCGTCCGGTGCCCCAACTCACTGAGTTGCCAACACAGCAACAAGCGGTTCACCGGGTGATCGTCCACCACCAGAATGCTCAGCGATTGCAAGGGTTCGGAGGTGATTGGCGTGGCGGCATGGTTTTGTTCGAGCGCTTCCAGCACCGCCACCTCAAGCCGAACGGTGACTCGCGTGCCGACGCCGGGTTTGCTTTCTAGTTGCAACTCGCCGCCCATCATTTCGCACAGGCTGCGACTGATGACCAAGCCCAACCCCGAACCACTGCGCGCCGCATGCGGGTCATTGCCGGCCTGCACAAACGGACTGAACAAACGCTGCCTGTCTTCAGGGCTGATGCCAATGCCGCTGTCTTCGATAATCACGCAGACCGCCAGTTGTCCGGCCTCCAAAGCATTCACGCGCAGTTGCAAACTCACTTCGCCGGTCTCGGTGAACTTGATCGCATTGCTCATCAGATTGGACAGCACCTGCTTGAACCGCGTCGGGTCGATCAGCACATCAACGTCACTGCCAGCCTCTAGATCAAGGTGCCAGAGCAACCGTTTCTGCCGCGCCAACCCTTCAAACACCCGGCACACCGATCCCACCAGTTCACGCAGATTCGCGCGTTCGGGCGCCAGCGACAAATGCCCCGATTCAATCCGCGCAATATCAAGAATGTCGCCAATCAGCGCCAGCAATTGCTGCCCGGCACTGGATGCGACCTGAATCGCCAAGCGATCGGTCACGCCCTCCTCCGCGCGTTTCAGGGCCAATTCGAGCATGCCGATCAAGGCGTTCATCGGCGTGCGGATTTCATGGCTCATGGTCGCCAGAAACGTGGTTTTCGCACGATTGGCATCGTCGGCCACGTCCTTGGCCTCCTGCAATTGCTGCAACCATTGCTGCCGTTGGCGAATCTGCCGGCGCTGAAAAACGATCCACGCCAGCGCCAATAGCAGCAACACCGCCGCACCGATAAAACCGCGCAAAATCTCCCCGCGATGACGCAGCCAATAGCTGTCATCGACCACCATGTCATGGCTCCAGCGGCCGACCAGTTCATCGATTTCCTGCGGCGCAATGCTCAGCAATGCCTTGTTCAGAATCGACTGCAGCTCAGCCGCCTGCGGCACCGTAGCCAAGGCGATTCTTGCCGGTTGATCACCGACTGTGGTGACAATGCGCACGCGCTCACGGTAATGACGGGCGATCAGATAACGCGCCACCAGCAACGAACTCAGAGTCGCGTCCGCCTGGCCCTTGCCGATCATGTCCATGCCCGCCGCCGGGCTGGGCACTTCGACCAACTTCACTTGCGGTGCATGCTCGAGCAAATACCCGCGCAACGGATGCCCGCGATAAATCGCCAGGCGTTTGCCGGCCAGATCATCGAGGCTGCGCGGGCTGTCCACACCTGCTGCCGTGACCAGCACGAACGGATTGCTCAGATACGCCCGGGTGAAACGCAATTCGGCTTCACGCTCACTGCTCGGCGTCACCACTGGCAGCACATCGAGCTCGCCAACCTTCAATTGCTCGATCTGGCGATCCAGCGAGCGACCGCGCACCACCTCGAACGTCAGGCCGCTGCGCTGACTGATCAGACTCAGCAACGGCGCCGCGAGCCCGCTGAGGCGACCTTCGGCATCAAAAAACGACAGCGGTGCAAAATCATCGATAACGCCGACCCGCACACGCGGATGCTGGTCGAGCCAGCGCTGTTCTTTGGCACTAAGGCGTACTTGCGACTGCTCGGCCATTTCCGCGCGCCCGGCGCTCCAGCGTTGTTCGATGATCTGCCGTTGATGCAGGGGAATGGCGGCCAGCGCCTTGTCGATGATCCGTTTCAATCGCGCATCCGTGCGGCGCAGTGCGAAGCCGAACGGGTTGGCATCCAGCCCGGACGGCCCGGCCAGTTGCACGTCGTTGCGGTAATTGGTGTTGATCAGGTAATTGGCGCTGATGAAGTCGCCGAGGTACGCATCGTTCCTGCCGAAGGCCACCGCGCCGAGTGCGTCCATGGCTGAGCGGTAGCGCTGAATATGGGTCTGTGGATAAAAACCCTGCACGGTCGCCAGTGGTAAATAGTCTTCGGCCATGGCCAGGCGTTTGCCGGCAAGATCGGCCAGCGGCGCTTCTCCGAGCCGGGTCACCAGCATTGGCTGATCTTCGGCGTACGCGCGGGACAGCACCAGCTCAGGGTCAGCCAGTTCAAAGTTGTTCGAGGTGCCGAGCACGTCCAGCTCGCCCCGTTTGAGCGCGGTAATGGCCGCTTCCCGATTGGCGTAACGCAGCACTTCGACACGCATATTCAGCAGTTGCGCGAGCAGATCGGCGTAATCGGCGCTGAGCCCTTCCAGTTGATGGTGGTTGCGGGTCAATTCGAACGGCGGGTAATCCGGCCCGGAAATGCCCATGCGCAACACCGGGTGCTGGCGCAGCCATTGCCGGTCGGTGCCGTCGAGCCGTATTTGAACATTCTCCAGCCGGGTTCGCGTGAGGATCTCCAACGTCGTTGGCGCCGTTTCGGCCAACGCGGTCAGCGCCCACGCCGCCAATGCAATCACAACCCAGCGGCCGATGCGCATGTGCGGCCTCTCAGATCAAGTGATTGCGCTTAGCGAAATCACGCAAATGAACGCCGGAGGAGACGCCCAGTTTTGTCATCAATCGGGTTTTGTAGGTGCTGACAGTCTTGTGGCTCAGGTGCATGTCTTCGGCGATGGTCTTGTTGGGCGCTCCTCGCGCCAGTTGCACGAATATGCTCAGCTCCCGATCGGAAAGTTGATCGATCATCTGCTTCTCGGTGTAGTGCAGAGCGTTCGATGCGTTTGCCTGATCAGGCAGTGCCGTGAAATAGGTGTACCCCGACATCAGCGCCTGAATCGCCTTGTGCAACTGCGCCAACTGATTCGTCTTGGGCACAAACGCCATGGCCCCGGCGCGCAGGCAACGCTCCTGATAGAACAACGGCTCATGGGACGTGAATACCAGAATCCGGCATTCCAGATCGTTGGCCTTGATCCGCGCCAGCACATCCAGCCCACCGAGCATCGGCAAATTCAGGTCAAGCACCACCAATTGAGGTTCGTGCTCACGAATCAGTGGCAGCACCTCATTCCCGCTGGATGCCTCGTGGATCTTTTTGAAACCTTCCGCTTGCAGCACGATTCTGACGGCGGCGCACACCACCGGATGATCATCGACGATCAGCGCTGACTTCATGAACACTCCCGATGGCAAGACATGACATTGGCGCCACACGACCGCATGAGCGGACAGGGTGGCTGCGCAAAGACTGTTGCACGGGAACGACGGCGAATCTACCTGTCAGGTTTGACAGTTGCGGCCATTGAATATTTGTGTCTAAGCCTGACGTTTCAACGCTGGAACACGCATCAAGTCAGCGCAGGCTCCGGGTTTTGGCGCATCGGCCAGCGCCGCCAACTGCTCGATCATTCGCGCATTCGGCAGCACGCAATGGCTGATCTGCACATTATCCTGCGCAAAACCCGGGATCGCCCGTGATGGCGCAGTAGGTTCGTTGTAGATCAAGGCGTGGCGAACATGCGGGTTATCGAGGAAAAACCCCAGAAGATCCAGTGAGCCAGCGGCCATCTCTGCGTTTATCACCACGATGTCGAAGGGTTCGCAGCCGTAATCGACCAGGGTCAGCAGGTCGACCAGGCTCTGCACCGGTGCCACGCGGTAGTAGCCGAGGCCATTGAATGCACGCTCGATTTTCATGCGGTGAAAATGTTGCGGATCGGCGATCAGAATGCGCAGGGCTTTGTTGTTCATCGTAAACCTCACGGGTTAAACGGCTTCAAATGAATGCAAGCCTACGGAGGCCAAACGGAAGATTCTGTAGGACGCGTCCTAAAAAGACTGGCGGTAATTCCTTGATTCACGCGCTCGGCCACGCCAGGCCGGTGCCAATAAAGTGCCGCTATTCGGTGGTGCTCGGACTCCAGAATGCCTGCACCACCAACGCTGACGTCGAGATCCGCGCGACCAGTGCGTCCAGCTCATCGCCGTCCACCGACGTCGTCGCCAGCGTCGCTTCGATCTCGATCTCGTCGGCACCGAAGGCATGCACGTCGACATCACTGGCCGGGTAATTACTGCGTTCCAGCTCCGCTTCGAGCAACGCGAACACCGCCGTTTGCTGCGAACGCCGGGCGATGACGTAAACGATGTTGGTGACTTCCGCCGACACAACGTCCAGCGGCTGGCGGTTGATGTTGTTGACGATCGGCCGCAGCAAGGTATTCGCGGCGAGGATGAACAGCGTGCCGAGCACGGCTTCGGCGAGCAGGTCGGCGCCGGCGCAGGCACCGACGGCGGCTGACGTCCACAGGGTGGCGGCGGTGTTGAGGCCGCGCACGTTGCCCTCTTCACGCATGATCACCCCGGCGCCGAGAAAACCGATGCCGGAGACCACGTAAGCGACCACACGCACCGCGCCTTCAGCGCCGGTGAGACGGTTGGCCATGTCGACGAAAATCGCTGCGCCGACGGCGACCAGCACGTTGGTGCGCAGGCCAGCGGTGCGTTGCCGGTATTGCCGTTCGAAGCCGATCAGGCCACCGAGGATGAACGCGGCGCTGAGGCTGACGAGGGTATCGAGCAGTGAATCGAGGTTGAGGTTGTTGATGGCTTGCATGTGTAAATCCCTCTTGAGAACGCATCAACTCCTTGTGGGAGCGAGCTTGCTCGCGAAAGCGGTGTGTCAGCTAACAGATGTTTAACTGACAGAACGCCTTCGCGAGCAAGCTCGCTCCCACAGGGGAACGGTGTTGGCCGTGCTGTTATTGCCAGCCGAACCGGCGGATGTAGAAGCCTTTCACCGCTTGGGTCAGCGCCATGTACGCCAGCAGGATCACCGGCAGGAATACGAAGTACAGCGACGGCAGCGCCTGCAATTTGAAGTAGTGCGCCAGCGGCCCCATCGGCAGGAAGATGCCGACCGCCATGATGATTCCGGTCATCACCAGCAGCGGCATGGCGGCACGGCTTTGCAGGAACGGAATCTTCGGCGTGCGGATCATGTGCACGATCAGCGTCTGGGTCAGCAGCCCGACCACGAACCAGCCGGACTGGAACAGCGTCTGGTGATCCGGGGTGTTGGCATCGAAGACGTACCACATCAAGGCGAACGTGGTGATGTCAAAGATCGAACTGATCGGGCCGAAAAACAGCATGAAGCGCCCGACGTCGCCCGGCTGCCAGCGTTGCGGTTTTTTCAGCATTTCCTCGTCGACGTTATCGAATGGAATGGCAATCTGCGAAATGTCGTAGAGCAGGTTCTGCACCAACAGGTGCATCGGCAGCATTGGCAGGAACGGAATAAACGCACTGGCGACCAGCACCGAGAACACGTTGCCGAAGTTGGAGCTGGCGGTCATCTTGATGTACTTGAGCATGTTGGCGAAGGTGCGCCGCCCTTCGAGCACGCCCTCCTCCAGCACCATTAGGCTCTTTTCCAGCAAGATGATGTCGGCCGCTTCTTTGGCGATGTCCACCGCGCTGTCCACGGAAATACCGATGTCGGCGGTACGCAGCGCAGGCGCATCGTTGATGCCGTCGCCCATGAACCCGACCACGTGACCATTGCCTTTAAGGATGCGCACGATGCGTTCCTTGTGCGACGGCGTCAGTTTGGCGAAGACATTGGTGGTCTCTACCGCCACCGCCAGTTCGGCATCGCTCATGCGCTCGACGTCGTTGCCCAGCAGCAAGCCTTGTTGCGCGAGGCCGACTTCGCGGCAGATCTTCGCGGTCACCAGTTCGTTGTCGCCGGTCAGCACTTTCACTGCCACGCCATGTTCGGCCAAGGCTTTCAGCGCGGGTGCAGTGCTTTCTTTCGGTGGATCGAGGAACGCCACGTAACCAATCAGCGTCAGTTCTTGCTCATCGGCCAGGCTGTAAATTTCGCGACCTTCAGGCATCGAGCGTGCGGCCACGGCCACCACGCGCAAGCCTTCAGCGTTGAATGCTGCGGTGACCTGACGAATCCGGGTCAGCAATTCATCGCTCAAGGCTTCATCGACGTCGCCGTGACGCACGCGGCTGCACACCGCCAGCACTTCTTCCACCGCGCCTTTGCAGATCAGTTGATGCGGTTGGCCACGCCCTTCGACCACCACCGACATACGCCGACGATTGAAGTCGAACGGGATCTCATCGACCTTGCGAAACGCCGTGCCGACTTTCAGTTCGCGGTGGATTTCCACGTGCTCCAGCACCGCGACATCCAGCAGGTTTTTCAGGCCGGTCTGGTAGTAGCTGTTGAGGTAGGCCATTTCCAGCACGTCATCGGAATCAGCGCCCCACACGTCGACATTGCGCGCGAGGAAGATCTTGTCCTGAGTCAGCGTGCCGGTCTTGTCGGTGCACAGTACGTCCATCGCGCCGAAGTTCTGGATCGCATCGAGGCGTTTGACGATGACCTTTTTGCGCGACAGAAACACCGCGCCTTTGGCCAGCGTCGAGGTGACGATCATCGGCAGCATTTCCGGGGTCAGGCCGACGGCAATCGACAACGCGAACAGCAATGCTTCCGTCCAGTCACCCTTGGTGAAACCGTTGATGAACAGCACCAGCGGCGCCATCACGAACATGAAACGGATCAACAGCCAGCTGACTTTGTTGACGCCTTGCTGGAACGAAGTGACCGTGCGATCGGTTGCGCCGACACGCTGGGCCAGCGCACCGAAATAGGTGCTGTTACCGGTGGTGAGAATCACCGCCACTGCTGTGCCGGACACCACGTTGGTGCCCATGAACAGGATGTTGTCCAGCTCCAGCGGATTGCGCGTGTCGCGATCAGCCTGACGCGGAAACTTCTCCACCGGCATCGATTCGCCGGTCATTGCAGCTTGGCTGACGAACAGATCCTTGGCGCTGAGCACGCGGCAATCGGCAGGAATCATGTCACCGGCCGAGAGCACGATCAGATCGCCCGGCACCAATTGTTTGATCGGCAATTCGCTGCGTGGCGCGTCACGGCGCATCACTGTCGCGGTGTTGCTAACCATTGCTTTGAGTGCGTCGGCGGCCTGGTTGGATTTGCTTTCCTGCCAGAAGCGCAGCAGCGTCGACAGCACCACCATGGAAAAAATCACCACGGCCGCCTTGAGGTCTTCGGTCAGCCACGAGATCACCGCCAACAGGGTCAGCAGCAGGTTGAACGGGTTTTTGTAGCAGTGCCACAGGTGAATCCACCATGGCAGCGGCTGCTCGTGTTCGACTTCGTTGAGGCCGTATTGCGCACGCAGCGCATCGACTTCGAAATCGGTGAGGCCATCGGAATGCGTGCCCAATGACGACAGCAGCACACCGCTGTCGCAATGCGCGGCATCGACCAGAGTGTTGGCCAGAGTCGGCGGGACTTCACGGCTGACCGTGGTGTCGTTGATCGATTCCAGCAACGCCAGGCGACGGAAGTGCCGGGCGATGTGGCGGGTGCGCAGGAAGCCTGCGAAAAATTCCTTGAGCGTAAGTTTCATGGCTGTTGCCCCTGTGGTCAGCCGGGAAACCGTCAAGCAGGTACGGCCGCGCCTCGTCCGCCGGAAAAACCGGCACGGCAAGGCTTGGCGCGCCGGTCAGAAAAGACAGGCGTGTCGATAGGGCTGCGATCACGACAGTAAAGTCGAAACCACGCTCTGTTCAGCGTCGATGAGAAGGACGTCTAGCCATGGCCCAGGACGGGTCATGCACGGGATGCCGCTGCTCGCTTTTACGGCGAGACAACGACAGAGAAAGTCTGTGCGTTATCTTGCCGAGAATCTGCCGGTTACCGAGACCGGCCGACAACTGTCACTCGAACAAGTACCCACTGTGGGTCTCCGCTATTGATGAAAACGCGCGAAGCTTACGCGCCGATGAATGGAGAGTAAACCCGCAAAAGGCAGTGCGTTGGGGAATGTGGGGGATGTTCAGGAAGGGTTCAGGATGATCGTTCCCACGCTCTGCGTGGGAATGCAGCCCGGGACGCTCCGCGTCCCTGTCGAAGGCCGAACGCGGAGCGTCCGTTGAGGCATTCCCACGCAGAGCGTGGGAACGATCTTGAATTTTCGGTGCTTCTGCTGGCCTCTTCGCGAGCAAGCCCGCTCCCACATTGGATCTTCATCTGACACAAAATCTGTGTTCACTGAAAATCCCCTGTTGGAGCGGGCTTGCTCGCGAAGGCGGTATGTGAGGCGCTAAAAAATCAGCTGGCAGTCGCCAACAGCAGATCCGCCATCGACCGATGCCCACGATTCTTGCCATGCTCATACAGCGAGCCGGCGATCTCGTCCGCACGAATCGGCAGCACCGACAGCAGCGTGTCGCTCAAACCATGGCTCGCCTGGCAGAAGCCCTGCATGTAGATGCCGGCCTTGCAGCGCTCGTCGGTGATGAGTTTGTAATTACGGTCGACCTCGAAATCACCGAGGTACTCTTCCAGCGGCGCCAGCAGTTTGCGGTGCATCTGCCGCTCGTAACCGGTGGCCAATACAACCGCGTCGTAATGGCGCACGGTGACTTCGCCGGTGGCGTTGTTGCGCACGGCCAGTTCGATACCGTTTTCAGTAGCAGTAGCACTCTCGACCGTGGTCAGGGTGCGGAACGCATGACGGGCAATCCCGGAAACCTTCTGGCGGTAGAAGATGCCGTAGATGCGCTCGATCAGGTCAATGTCGACCACCGAGTAGTTGGTGTTGTGGTACTCATTGACCAGACGCTCACGCTCGGCGCTGTTCTGCTGGAACACCAGGTCGGTGAACTCCGGCGAAAACACCTCGTTGACGAACGGGCTGTCGTCCGCAGGTTTCAGTGCCGAGCCGCGCAGGATCATGTCGACCTGCACCGACGGGAACGAATCATTCAGGTCGATAAACGCCTCCGCCGCGCTCTGCCCGCCACCGATGATTGCGATGCTCATCGGCTGATTGTTCACGCAAGGCTGCTTGGCCATTTGCGACAGGTATTGCGAATGGTGGAACACACGGCTGTCGCCCTTCAGCGCTTTGAACGCTTCTGGAATACGCGGCGTGCCACCGGCGCTGACCACCACCGAACGGGTGGTGCGCACATGTTGCTGGCCGTCGCTGCCACGGGAAATCACGCGCAGCGCTTCAACCTGATGGTTGTGCAGCACCGGCTCGATGGTCAGCACTTCTTCGCCGTAACGGCTCTGCTCGGTGAACTTGCCGGCGACCCAGCGCAGGTAGTCGTTGTACTCCATGCGGCACGGGTAAAACGTGCCGAGGTTGATGAAGTCGACCAGACGGCCGTGATCCTTCAGATAGTTGACGAACGAGTACGGGCTGGTCGGATTGCGCAGGGTCACCAGATCCTTGAGGAAGGAAATCTGCAACTCGCTTTGCGTCGACAGGGTGTTGCCGTGCCAGCTGTAATTGGCCTGCTTGTCGAGGAACAGCACATCCAGCTCGCCATGGATCGGGCCGCGCTCTTGCAGAGCGATGGCCAGCGCCAGGTTCGAAGGGCCGAAACCGACGCCGATCAGGTCGTGAACGATGGGCGATGCAATTGCCTGAGTCATTTCCAGTGTCCTCTGGAGGAACCCCTCAACAAGGGGCATGGAGAGCCTAAGTGACCTGACCGGCCTTGAGCAGGACAGCAGGTCGTCTGTTGAGTAGGAACGAGGACAGTGAAATAAAATTTAACGAAGTCGGCTCAATGGGCATCCCATTGCTTGATCCGCGCGCGGCAATGTTTCATCGCATTGACGATGTGTTTTTCCACCAGCGCCTTGGAAATGCCCAGCTGTTCGGCGATTTCCGGGTGCGACAGACCTTCGATCTTGCGCAGCAGAAAACTGTCGCGACACAGCGGCGGCAGTTCTGCCAACGCGCGCTGGAGCATTTCCAGACGCTGGCCGTGATCGAGAGTGCTGTGGGGCGACGGGGTGAAATAGCGCTCTTCGTTGTCGAGCACATCGAGTGACTCGACTTGGCGCAAGGCATTGCGCCGATGGTCGTCGATGACCAGATTCAGCGCCGTACGATAAAGAAACGCGCGCGGTTGCTCGATCGGGGTATCGCTGGAACGTTCCAGCACCCGCAGATAGGCGTCATGCACCACATCTTCGGCAATCTGACGATTGCCGAGCTTGGCGTTGAGGAAACACACCAGCTCGCGATAGTAGTTTTCCAACATGACTCCCGGCCGCAAACGTGCGGTTTCTGTCCTTGAGCACACCGATTGACGACGGCGTGAAACGCAGTAGCAAGATAGTGGCAACTTGAGGTGCGTAATTTATAGTAATTCTCATATAGATTTAAAGTGGTGTTTGCCGTTGCCCGATAAATAGTGCTGCGCTATAGCTGTTACTTCGTGTGTCAGCGCTTAAATTCCGCCGCTCTTTCCTCGTTTACAGGACAGCTCCCCGTGTCTGTCGCGCCCCGCGACAGCGTTCAGCGCTGCCCCCTCTGTGCGCGGCGGCCGGACGACGGGCCGAATTCCACTGGCCGGAACCCTGCATGAAACGTCCCCGCCCCGCCCGACGCGCCCTGCTCGTAGTCCTTTGTCTGATCCCCGTCGTCGGCTATGCCGCGTGGCAAATGTTGCCGCCGGGCCGGGATAAATTCGCCACCGTGCAAGTGTCGCGCGGCGATATAGAAAGCAGCGTCACCGCCCTCGGCACCCTGCAACCGCGACGTTATGTGGATGTCGGTGCGCAGGCTTCTGGACAAATCCAGAAGATCCACGTCGAAGTCGGTGACGTGGTCAAGGAAGGCCAGTTGTTGGTGGAAATCGACCCGTCGACGCAAAAGGCCAAACTCGACGCCGGGCGCTTCTCGATCGAAAACCTCAAGGCGCAATTGCAGGAACAGCGCGCGCAACATGAGCTTGCACAGCAGAAATATCAGCGTCAGCAAAACCTCGCTGCCGGCGGCGCAACCCGCGAAGAAGACGTGCAAACCGCCCGCGCCGAACTGAAAGCCACGCAAGCGCGCATCGACATGTTCCAGGCGCAGATCCGCCAGGCCGAAGCGAGCTTGCGCAGCGATCAGGCCGAACTCGGCTACACGCGCATTTACGCGCCAATGGCCGGCACCGTGGTCGCTCTCGATGCGCGCGAAGGCCAGACCCTCAACGCTCAGCAACAGACACCGCTGATTCTGCGCATCGCCAAACTGTCGCCGATGACCGTGTGGGCCGAGGTTTCCGAGGCGGATATCGGTCACGTCAAACCGGGCATGAGCGCTTACTTCACCACGCTCAGCGGCGGTAATCGGCGCTGGAGCAGCACCGTGCGGCAGATCCTGCCGGTGCCGCCCAAACCGCTCGATCAAACCAGCCAGGGCGGCGGCAGCCCGACCAGCACCAGCAAAAGCGGCAGCGCCCGCGTGGTGCTTTATACCGTTCTGCTTGATGTCGATAACGCCGACAACGCGCTGATGGCGGAAATGACCACGCAGGTGTTCTTCGTCGCCAATCAGGCCAAAGACGTGCTCACCGCGCCAGTCGCCGCCCTGCAAGGTGGCGTCAAAGCTGACCGGCAGACCGCGCAAGTGGTCGCTGCCAACGGCAACATCGAATCGCGCGAGGTGCGCACCGGCATCAGTGATCGGCTCAAGGTGCAGATCCTCGATGGCCTCAATGAAGGCGATCATCTACTGATCGGCCCGGCCACTGGCAGCGGGGGTTGAATGCAAACGCCCCTGATCGACCTGCAGGACATTCGCAAATCCTACGGTGGCGGCGACGCGCCTGAAGTTCACGTGCTGCGCGGCATCGACCTGTCGATCCACGCTGGCGAATTCGTCGCGATTGTCGGCGCGTCCGGCTCCGGCAAATCGACGCTGATGAACATCCTCGGTTGCCTCGACCGACCGACCTGTGGCGAATACCGTTTCGCCGGGGAAAACGTCGCCGGCCTCGACAGCGATGAATTGGCCTGGCTGCGCCGTGAAGCCTTCGGTTTCGTGTTTCAGGGTTATCACCTGATTCCGTCCGGCTCGGCCCAGGAAAACGTCGAGATGCCGGCGATCTATGCCGGCACTCCGGCCACCGAACGGCATGCCCGGGCCGCCGCCCTGCTCGACCGTCTCGGCCTCGCCGAACGCACCGGCAACCGTCCGCATCAGTTGTCCGGCGGTCAGCAGCAACGGGTGTCGATTGCCCGCGCCTTGATGAACGGCGGCCACATCATTCTCGCCGATGAACCGACCGGCGCCCTCGACAGCCACAGCGGCAAAGAAGTCATGGCGCTGCTCGACGAGCTGGCCAGTCAGGGCCATGTGGTGATTCTCATCACCCACGACCGCGAAGTGGCGGCGCGGGCCAAACGCATCATCGAAATCAGCGACGGCCTGATCATCAGCGACAGCGCCAAAGACAACCCCGACGCCCAGACCAGCGCCAACCCCGACGCCTTGCAAGCGGTCGACTTGCGCAAGCGTCTGAGCGAAGGCGCCGAAGCCACTGGCGCCTGGAAGGGCGAACTGGTCGACGCCCTGCACGCGGCGTGGCGAGTGATGTGGATCAACCGCTTCCGCACCGCGCTGACGTTGCTCGGCATCATCATCGGCGTGGCTTCAGTGGTGGTGATGCTCGCCGTCGGTGAAGGCAGCAAGCGTCAGGTCATGGCGCAAATGGGCGCGTTCGGTTCGAACATTCTGTACCTGAGTGGCTCGGCGCCGAACCCGCGCACACCACCAGGAATCATCACCCTCGACGATGTCCGCGCGTTGGCGAGCCTGCCGCAAGTGCAGCGCATCATGCCGGTGATTGGTACTGAGGCCGGCGTGCGTTACGGCAATGCCGACCACTTGAGTTACGTCGGCGGCAACGACACCAACTTCCCGGCGATCTTCAATTGGCCGGTGGTGGAAGGCAGTTACTTCACCGAGCAGGACGAGCGAAACGCCTCGGCCGTCGCGGTGATCGGCCATAAGGTGCGCAACAAATTACTCAAGGACGTGGCCAACCCGATCGGCCAATACATCCTTATCGAAAACGTGCCGTTTCAGGTGGTCGGCGTGCTCGCGGAAAAAGGCGCCAGCTCCGGTGATTCCGACAGTGACGACCGCATCGCCGTGCCCTATTCGGCGGCCAGCGTGCGCCTGTTCGGCACCCACGATCCGGAATACGTGGCCATCGCCGCCACCGATGCGCGCAAGGTCAAAGAGGCCGAACACGCCATCGAACAGCTGATGCTGCGTCTGCACAACGGCAAAAAGGATTTCGAACTGACCAACAACGCCGCAATGATTCAGGCCGAGGCGCGCACGCAAAACACCCTGTCGCTGATGCTTGGCTCGATTGCCGCGATCTCGCTGCTGGTCGGCGGTATCGGTGTGATGAACATCATGCTGATGACCGTCCGCGAACGTACCCGCGAGATCGGTATTCGCATGGCCACCGGCGCGCGTCAACGCGACATCCTCCGCCAGTTTCTCACCGAAGCGGTGATGCTTTCGGTGGTTGGCGGCATCGCCGGGATCGCCCTCGCGCTGATCGTTGGCGGCGTATTGATCCTCAGCGATATCGCCGTGGCGTTCTCGTTGCTCGCGGTGCTCGGCGCCTTCGGTTGCGCCCTTGTGACCGGTGTTGTCTTCGGCTTCATGCCGGCCCGCAAAGCTGCCCGGCTCGACCCGGTCACGGCCCTTACCAGTGAATGATCGATCTATGAAACCGCGCCTCAGTTTGTTGACCGTGTGCCTGCTCCTCAGCGCCTGCGGCAGTCCCGTTCAGCGCCCGGACAGCGGCGTGCAAGCACCCGCTATGTGGCAATCACCGCACAGCGCCAGCGTCGCCCGCAACAACCCGCAATGGTGGACACAGTTTGGCAGCCCGGAGCTGGATCGTCTGATCGAACAGGCTCGCGTCGGCAGTTTTGACCTTGCCGCTGCCGTGGCGCGCGTTCAGCAGGCGCAGGCCAGCACGGTGATTGCTGGCGGCTCGTTGCTGCCGGAGGTCAAGGCCGGGCTGAATGCCAATCGGCAGAAACTGTTGCGCGGCAAGGGTTATAGCCAGCTGGATGCCGACGGCAATAACAAGGCAGTGGACTATTTCGATGCCAATTTGAGCGCGACGTACGAGATCGATTTCTGGGGCGGTAAACAGGCGTCTCGCGACAGTGCGCAATTTGCGTTGCAGGCCAGCGAATTTGATCGCGCGACGGTTGAGCTGACGTTGCTCAGCGGCGTTGCCAATACTTATGCGCAAACCTTGTCGTTGCGTGAGCAGAGCCGCATTGCTGAATTGAATCTGGCCAACGCGCAAAGCGTGCTGAAACTGGTGCAGACGAGGTTTGATTCCGGCTCGGCGACAGCGCTGGAACTGGCGCAGCAGAAAAGCCTGGTCGCCGCCCAGCAACGGCAACTGCCGCTGGTGCAACAACAGGCGCAGGATGCGTTGATCAGCCTCGCCGCCCTGCTCGGCCAACCGGTGCAGCAACTCGCGGCCAATCAGGAATCATTCGATCGCCTGCAATGGCCGGGGATTGCCAGCGGTGTGCCGAGCGATTTGCTCACCCATCGCCCGGACATTGCTCGCGCCGAAGCACAATTGGCGGCCGCCGAGGCTGATGTCAAAGTCGCTCGCGCCGCGATGTTGCCCACTGTCACATTGACGGCGCAGCTCGGCTCGGGCGCTGACAAGTTTGATGACTTGATCCGCAGTCCTTTCTACAACCTGACTGCGGGGCTGGTCGCACCCATCTTCAATAACGGCCGCCTCAGCGCTGAGCGCGACAAGGCCACGGCGCGTCAGGATGAGCTGCTACAAACCTATCGCGGCGCGATCATCAACGGCTTCGCCGACGTCGAAAAAGCCCTCAACAGCATTCGCGGGCTGGACGAACAACGCCAATGGCAGAGCGAAGAACTGAGTCAGGCACAGACCGCTTTCAACATCGCCCAAAGCCGTTATCAGGCCGGGGCCGAGGACTTGCTGACGGTTTTGGAAACCCAGCGCACGCTGTATGCAGCGCAAGATATGAACGTGCAACTGCGGCTGTCGCGGGTGCAGGCGAGTATCGCGCTGTACAAGGCGCTTGGGGGTGGGTGGCAGGCGTTGTAATTGCTTTGACTGGCAGAACGCATTCGCGAGCAAGCCCGCTCCCACATTGGATCGCTTTCCTAC
Organism: Pseudomonas sp. 18058; assembly: GCF_902706155.1. Lineage (NCBI taxonomy): Bacteria > Pseudomonadati > Pseudomonadota > Gammaproteobacteria > Pseudomonadales > Pseudomonadaceae > Pseudomonas > Pseudomonas sp. 18058. Next base: position 14,542 of record NZ_CACSJY010000016.1, on the reverse strand, counting down.
TGAAGGAACTCGGTCAAATGTGGGAGCGGGCTTGCTCGCGAAGAACGATGACGCGGACTCAAGCCGAAGTTTGTTTCGGCTTGAGATTGCGCGCATACCACGGCCGTTGCGGCACGCGGCGGAACAGGTTGGCGAGTTTCTTTTCGTCTTCGCCGAAGGTAATGCGCAGGGCCAGTTTCATGGTTTCCGGATCCATCTCCACTGATCGGCCCATCTGCAAGCCCGGTGTAGTGCTGCAACCGTGCGTATCCGGCCCCAGCCATGGATCAGCGATTTCCACCCAGCGACCTGGCGCGAACCACTTCACGCCGTTGACCTCAAGGCGCGTGACCTGCCCCGGATGGAAGCGCTCGTGCGCGCGATACCAATCCTCGATGCGATCATCGATCCAGCCATGAAAATGCCAGAACACCGGGTTCACATGGGATGAAAACGGGTCGCCGAGAAAATCGTTTTCGGCGGCGAACCAGCGGGCGGCGAAGTCATCCAGATCACGCGCCAGCGGCACCGGCTGACCGTTCGAAGGGTCACGCGGCACCGACGCCCAACGCATGTGCAGCCAGTCGTGCAGGCCCAGCTCTACTTCTGAACCAAACTGGCCCAAAGTGAGCTTCGACAGATATTGCGGATCGCGGTACTGCGATTCCCAGACTTCAAAATTGCTTTGATAGGTCTCGGCGGTTTTCAGGTCGCTGACCCATTGGGTGTATTCGTCATCTTCGGCCGCCAGCCAGGTCGGCGGCAGCGAAGTGCCGTCGTGGTTGTCGAAGTAGCGCGCGAAGCCCTGGCGATCACGGATCAGCTCCGGTTGCGGCAATGGGAAAAACTGCCATGACGGCAGATCCATCATCGAGCGCGCCGTGCCGAGCATGTGCCGGTGCATGAAAAAGAAATCGATGCCGGAGCCGTTGCGATCCTTGTGCGTGCCACGCGCATCCCGCTCCTGGTCACGCGGCCCGGGCTGCCAGCCGAGGCCGCGCAGGGCATTGCGCTTGTCCTCGGGCAGCGTGTGCCATTTGTCGCGGGTGGCGTGCCAGACTTGATGGAACAGGCGATGTTCCGGCGACACCAGCCATGCCAGCAACGGCGCATTCAACGGCGTGCGCTGGCGGGCTTCGGGGAACAGGCATTTGACGGCGATAAAGCGATTGTCCTGCGCGGGCAAGGCCAACGGGCGATCGAGGCGCTGCACCGTGCCACTGAGGGTGCCGCTGCCGGCGTTACCGAAATCAGCCCAGACTTCATCGAGGATCATGTTCAGTTCGTAATCGACGCGACCGTCCGTGCCGAGCAACCGCCAACTGAGTTTCGAGGCCTCTGCCCCGGCCAGATCGCCAAGAATTCGGTAACGAGGGGTTTCGTCACTGCGCAAACGCTCGGCAGTGTCGAGGAAGCCATTGACGCCCCGGCCCTTCTGACCGATGTCGAGAAACACTTCCAGCCCTTCAGCCGGCAAGCCATCGAGGCCGGCATCGTTGCCGGTAAAACGAATGTTCCAGACCCCGCGCAAGGCATTGGACAGGCGCTGCCCGGCCACGTCGGCGACATCGAACGACGCCTCACCGGGGGTGATCGTCGGATCCGGCTTCGTCCATTCACGGTGCCCGAAATAAGCCGCCGGTACGGCAGCGCCGGTCAACGCCAGGCCTGCCATGAACCATCGTCGAGAAATCCTCATTGCCCTACCTGTGTCAGCCCTGAAGCAGGCTTTATCCAAGCTAGAACGTTTGCTGCGCGGGTAAATTTATGTGGGTTTGAAAAGATCGCAGCCTTCGGCAGCTCCTACATGCAATGTATATCCCTGTAGGAGCTGCCGAAGGCTGCGATCTTTTAACCCGACGACCTAAATTCCACGGCCATCCACTCGTTCTTCCCAGATAGCAAAGGCCTCTGCGCCTGCACCTCGACGGCGAACCTGACTGAGATGGCAATGACAAAACCACGTTCGAAAAAGGCTCTTTTCATCGGCCTGCCGCTGGCTCTGGCGTTCAGCGCCGGCGCTGCTTTTGCGGTGTGGGACATTTGGTTCAAGGACAATCCCGGCTACCCGCACAAAGTCATGCAGCAGGCCGAAGCGCTGCACGAGCACATGCTCTCGTTCGACAGCCACATCACCGTCACCCAGGATTTCGGCACCACCGGCAATGAGGTCGACAAGGACGGCAGCGGCCAGTTCGACCTGGTCAAAGCCAACCGTGGTCGCCTTTCCGGCGCGGCGCTGACGATTTTCGGCTGGCCGGAAATCTGGAACGGCGCCAACGCCCCGCACAAACCCACCGCCGGTTTCGTCGACGAGGCGCGCAATCAACAAGAGATCCGCTACAAAATCATTTCCGGCATGGTGCGCGACTTCCCCAATCAGGTCGGGATCGCCTACACCCCCGCCGATTTCCGCCGCCTGCATGGCGAAGGCAAGTTTGCGATTTTCATCAGCATGCTCAACGCCTACCCGCTCGGCCACGACCTCAACTTGCTGGATCTATGGACGGCGCGCGGCATGCGCATGTTCGGTTTCAGCTATATCGGCAACAACGACTGGGCTGATTCGTCGCGGCCGTTGCCGTTCTTCAACGATTCGCCGGACGCCCTCGATGGCCTCTCGGATCTGGGCAAGCAAGCGGTCAAACGCCTCAACGATCTGGGCGTGATCATCGACGTCTCGCAGATGTCGACCAAAGCCCTCGAGCAAGTCGCGCAACTGAGCCGTACACCGTTGGTGGCGTCCCACTCGGCACCACGGGCGATGGTGGATATTCCGCGCAACCTCAGCGACAAGGAAATGCAGCTGATCAAAAACAGTGGCGGCGTGGTGCAGATCGTCGGCTTCTCGCAATACCTGCGCCCGCTGACCCAAGGCACTCAGGACAAGCTCAACGAACTGCGCAAACGCTACGACCTGCCACCGCTGCCGAACCTGGCCATGGCGCTGATGCCGGGCGACCCGATCATCGCCGCGTGGTCGGAGCAGAAATTTGGCGAGTACGCCGGTCAGCTCTACGCGATTCTTGAAGAGGAACCGAAAGCCAGCCTCAAAGACTTGGGCGACGCCATCGATTACACCGTGCGCAAGATCGGCATCGACCACGTCGGCATCAGCTCCGACTTCAACGAAGGCGGCGGCGTCAAAGGCTGGGAGAACGTTGGCGAGATCCGCAATGTCACCGCCGAATTACTCGCGCGCGGCTACTCCGAAGCCGACATCGCCAAGCTCTGGGGCGGCAATTTCCTGCGCGTCTGGGATCAGGTCGAGAAATCCGCCAAACCGGCAGTGGCCGCTGCTCAGGACACCGTCAAGCCATGAGCAATCGTCGTGACTTTTTGAAGCAGGCCGGAATCCTCGCGGCGGCGCTGCCACTCGGCGCGAGCCTGCCGAGCGTTGCTGCCCCCACGCCGATCGCGCCTTTGCCGCGCGATAAATGGGCGCAGTTGCAGCAGCTGTTCAATCAAGATCCCGAGTACCTGCATTTCTCCAATTTCCTCATCACCAGCCACCCGAAACCGGTGCGCGACGCCATTGAAATGCACCGCGCCGCACTTGATAAAAACCCGGGGCTGGCGATGGACTGGGACGTCGGCGTGATCGAAAAACGCGAACACGATGTGCGCGTCTGGGCCGGCCAATACCTGCAAGCCGATGCCAAGCAGATCGCCCTGACCGGCAGCACCACCGAAGGCCTGACCATGATTTACGGCGGCGTGCACGTGCGCGCCGACCAGGAAATCCTCACCACCGAACACGAGCACTACGCCACCCACACGATTCTGGAACTGCGCAGCGAACGCGAAGGCACCAAGGTGCGCAAGATTCGCTTGTTCGACGATCCGCAAACGATCAGCGAGAAACAACTGCTGGCCAACATCGACCGCAGCATCCGCCCCGAGACCCGCGTGTTGGGCATGTGCTGGGTGCATTCGGGCAGCGGCGTGAAGCTGCCGCTCGGCGCGATCGGCGCGCTGGTCGACAAACACAACCGTGGGCGCAGCGATGCTGACCGGATCATTTACGTGGTCGACGGCGTGCACGGATTTGGCGTTGAAGACCTGAGTTTCCCAGCGATGAATTGCGACTTCTTCATCGCCGGCACACACAAATGGATGTTCGGCCCACGTGGCACCGGCATCGTTTGCAGCCGCACGCCGGAGGTGAAATACGTCACGCCGATCATCCCGACCTTCTCCGAGGCTGAGCACTTTTCCACGACGATGACCCCGGGCGGTTATCACGCCTTCGAACATCGCTGGGCGCTGACCGAGGCGTTCAAGTTGCATCTGCAATTGGGCAAAGCCGAGGTGCAGGCGCGCATCCATGAACTCAACAGCTACCTGAAAAAACGTCTGCTGCAACGCCCACAGATCGAACTGGTGACGCCGTTGAGTCCGGAGTTTTCTGCCGGTTTCACCTTCTTCCGGGTCAAGGGCAAGGACAGCGACAAGATCGCTGCGCACCTGATGGCCAACCGTGTGGTTGCCGATGCCGTCGAGCGTGACGTCGGCCCGGTGATCCGCACCGCACCGGGGCTGCTCAACAACGAAGCGCAGATCGAGCGCTTGCTGAGCATCCTCGACCAGGCCCTGTGGGCCTGCCCTCTTTTTCCTTTTTAGCGAGACGCGAAATGAACACTGAGTTACCTCGTTTTTCCCTGAAAGCCCTGCCCGCTCTGGTGCTCGCCGCCCTCGCCGCCGGCCTCATGCCGAGCGCCGCTCAGGCCGCCACGCCACCCGCGCCGGGCAAAGTGTTCAAGGACTGCAAGGACTGCCCGGAAATGGTCGTGCTGCCCACTGGCACCTTCACCATGGGCACCCCGGATGACGAAGTCGGCCGCGAGCCCGATGAAGGCCCGATGCACCCGGTGACGTTCGCCAAACCCTTGGCCATCAGCCGTTTTCAGGTGCTCAAGGGTGAATGGTTCGCCTACCTGAAGGACACCGGCTACCAGATGCCGGACGGCGACGACCGCCCGGGCCGCGCGTGCAAAGCGGGGATTCCGGACTATCAGGGCAGCGACCCGCGCAAGCAATACACCGACCGCCACCCGGCGGTGTGCATGGACTTCGCCGAGGCCAATGCCTACGTCGCGTGGCTGTCGAAAAAGACCGGCAAGCAATACCGTCTGGTCAGCGAATCCTTGCGCGAATACGCCGCCCGTGGCGGCAGCAGCGGGCCGTTCCCCTTCCCGTTCGATGAAGGCAAGGAATACAGCATCGCCAAGCACGCCAACACCTATGGCGCCGCCGACGGCTACAACTTCACCGCCCCGGCCGGCAGCTTCGCGCCGAACGCGTTTGGTGTGTACGACATGCACGGCAACGTCTACGAATGGACGGCCGATTGCTACAACGAAAACTACGTCGGCGCACCGAGCGACGGCAGCGCCTGGCTGACCGGCAAGTGCGAATTCAAGCGCATTCGCGGCAACGACTGGGGCGAGGCGCCGGTGTTCTCCCGCTCCGGCAACCGCAACGCGCTGGTGCCGGGTGATCGCGGCGACTGGATCGGCTTCCGGGTCGCCCGCGATCTGTAACCGCAGCGCCCCTTAAATTAACCACCCCTCCAGTCGTTTTACAGGTGGGCGCGATCCATTGCGACGCGCCCCCGCCCTCTACGCACCCAGGCGAAGCCCGAGACCGATGCCGGCCTTCGTCGTTCTTTCAAGCAGGGAACCTCCATGAGCAAACCAACACGCGGGGTGATCAATGAATTGTTCACCCTGCTCAAACCCTTTCGTCTGATTGTTGCCGGATCGATCCTGCTGGGCATGGTCGGTGGCCTGAGCGTCACGGTGCTGCTGGCGACAATCAATAATGTGCTGCATGCCGAGGGCGGCCTGACCAACACCGTGGTCGCCGCGTTCGCCGGGTTGTGCCTGCTGGCACTGGTCAGTTCGATTTTCTCCGACATCGGCACCAACTACGTCGGCCAGAAAATCATCGCCAAACTGCGCAAAGAGTTGGGCGAAAAGGTGCTCTCAGCACCGATCGAACAGATCGAGCGCTATCGCAGCCATCGGCTGATTCCGGTGCTGACCCATGACGTTGACACCATCAGCGATTTCGCCTTTGCCTTCGCGCCGCTGGCCATTTCCCTCACCGTGACACTCGGCTGCATGGGCTACCTGGCAATGCTGTCGTGGCCGATGTTTCTGATGATGGTGGTGGCGATCATCATCGGCACTGTTGTTCAGTACATCGCTCGCGGCCACGGCATCAAAGGCTTCATGGAGGCTCGCGATTCCGAAGACGAATTGCAAAAGCACTACAACGCCATCGCTGAAGGCGCCAAGGAACTGCGCATCCACCGCCCACGTCGTCATCGCATGTTCGTCTCGGGTATCGAGCACACCGCCGACAAAATCTGCGACACGCAGATTCGCTCGGTGAATATTTTCGTGGTCGCAAAAACCTTCGGTTCGATGCTGTTCTTTGTCGTGATCGGTTTGGCGCTGGCCCTGCAATCACTTTGGCCGAGCACGGACAAAGCGGTGATGAGCGGCTTCGTGCTGGTGCTGCTGTACATGAAAGGGCCGCTGGAGCATTTGATTGGCACGCTGCCGATTGTCAGCCGCGCGCAGATCGCCTTCCGCCGCATCGCCGAGTTGTCGGAACAGTTCTCCTCGCCAGAGCCGCACCTGTTGCTCAGCGATCAGGGCAATCGCAAAACCCCGGTGCACAGCCTCGAACTCACCGACGTCGCCTACAGCTTCCCGGCGGTCGAAGGCGCCACGCCGTTCAAACTCGGCCCGGTCAACTTGAAGATCGAACAGGGCGACATCGTTTTCATTGTCGGTGAAAACGGTTGCGGCAAGACCACCCTGATCAAGTTGCTGCTGGGCCTGTACGCACCACAACAAGGTGAGATTCGCCTCAACGAGCAAGTGGTCACCGCCCTCACCCGCGACGACTACCGCCAACTGTTCACGACGATTTTCGCCGACTACTACCTGTTCGACGACGTGGTACAGGGCGACACGCACATCCCCGAAGACGCCAACCAATACCTGCAACGCCTGGAGATCGCGCACAAGGTCAGCGTGCGTGACGGCTCGTTCACCACTACCGACCTGTCGACCGGCCAGCGTAAGCGTCTGGCATTGGTCAATGCCTGGCTGGAAGAGCGTCCGGTGCTGGTGTTCGACGAGTGGGCGGCGGATCAGGATCCGACCTTCCGGCGCATTTTCTACACCGAGCTGCTGCCCGACCTGAAGCGTCTGGGCAAAACCATCATTGTCATTTCCCACGACGATCGTTATTTCGATGTCGCCGACCAATTGGTGCGGATGGAAGCGGGAAAAGTCATCACGGAACTGCAAACGGCGTAAATAGCCACGATTCTCATTCTGGTTTTCTGAGGCTCGTGCGTCTAATTAAGAATCGATAACAACTACAACCCAATTAAAACCTGCAAGAGTGAAACACAATGCCAGCAATTCCGGGGATTCCACGTTTTACCAAGGCGCTGATCATGCGTCGCATGTTGCAACCTGGCTTCAGCGCTACCGCCTTCAGCATGGCCCTCGCCTTGCCGTTCAGCGCCCACGTTCAGGCTGAGGAAGTGAATTTCAATATCCCTGCGCAATCGCTGGCAAGCGCACTGCAGGCATTGGGCACGCAATCGAACATGCAAGTGCTGTACAGCGCTGATGACGTACAGGGCCTGCGCAGCCAACCGGTCAGCGGCCGGTTGTCGCCGTCGCAAGCGCTGTCGAAGATGCTGGTGGGGACCGGCGTCATGTTCACCGTGCAGGACAACACCGTCACCGTGCGCGGCAGATCGAGCGGTAACTCGCTGGAGCTGGGCGCCACCAACATCAATGGCCGAGCGGTTGAATCCGCCTATGGCCCGGTCGACGGCTATGTCGCGACTCGCAGCGCCACCGGTACCAAGACCGACACGCCGATCCTGGAAATCCCGCAGACCATCAACGTCATCACTGCCGAACAAGTGCAGACCCAGGGCGCACGCAACCTGACCCAGGCCCTGCGCTACACGCCGGGCCTTAACGTCGGTGGTTTCACCGACCGCAACGCCATCGCCGACGAAATCACCAGCCGTGGTTTTGCACCGACGCCGCTGTACCTCGACGGCGCCTACCTGCCGTATGCCGGCAGCCTCGGCGGCGCACCGCAGATCGATCCGTACACCCTTGAGCGCATCGAAGTGCTCAAAGGCCCATCCTCGGTGCTGTACGGCCAAAACCAGCCGGGCGGCATCATCAACATGGTGTCCAAGCGTCCGACCACCGAGCAGCGCAGCCAGGTCAAACTGGGTGCCGGCAGCTACGATCGGGTTAACGGCGCGTTCGACACCAGCGGCCCGATCGACGATCAGAAAGAGTTCACCTACCGCGTCGTTGGCGTTGGCAAAAAAGGCGGCCAACAGGTCGATCACACGCACAGCGAGCGTATGTTGCTGGCGCCAAGCCTGACCTGGACGCCAAACGACGACACCTCGCTGACCCTGCTTGCGCAGATCCAGCGTGACGACGGTCTGGAAGACTATCAGGCGCTGCCGATGATCGGCTCGCTCAAGCGCGGCCCGAACGGCGAGCGCATCGACCGCGAATTCTTCTCCGGCGACTCGAAATACAACGACTACAAACGCGATCAGTACGTCTTCGGCTACGACTTCACCCACAACCTCACCGAAGATTTGAAATACCGCTCCACCGCGCGTTACACCGACGTGCGCGATGACTACAAAGGTTTCTACCTGCGCAGCTTCGTCACCGATGACGCCGGCGTGACCGACTACACCCAGGCCAACCGGGTCAAGCTGAACTGGAAACAGCACAACACCGCGTACACCGTCGATAACAACCTGGAATACAAATTCAACACCGGCGCGCTGGAACACACCACGCTGATGGGCGTGGATTATCGCCACTTCAACCGTAAGTACGACGGCTACAACGCCTACAACGTGTTGCCGATCAACCTTTACGGCGCGAACAACAACTACGACACCAGCAGCGTCACGCCGCAACTGGACACCAAGTGGGACAACACCATTCGCCAGACCGGTGTGTACCTGCAAGACCAGATCAAACTGGACAAGTGGATCCTCACCATCGGTGGCCGCCAGGACTGGGCCGAAGTGGAAAACAAGGATCTGCTGGCACGCACCGTCGAAGAAAAGCGTGACCACAAATTCACCAGCCGCGTGGGCCTGACCTACGTCACCGACTTCGGCCTCGCGCCGTACGTCAGCTACTCGGAATCGTTCCTGCCGACCCTCGGCACTGCAGCGCCTGAGCGCGGTGGCAAAGGCTTTGAGCCGACCGAAGGCGAGCAATACGAAATCGGTGTGAAATACCAGCCGTTCGACCAGACCCTGATCACCGCTTCGGTGTTCCAGATCAAACAGAAGAACGTGCTGACCGGCGACACCGAGTACCCGCAATACCAGGCGCAGTCGGGTGAAGTGCGCTCGCGCGGTGTCGAACTGGAAGTCAAATCGACCTTCGACAACATCGACGTGATGGCGGCCGCCAGCTACCTCGACTCGTTCTACACCAAAGACACTTGGGGCAACGAAGACAACCGCAGCGAAGCACAGTCGCCTGTTTCGGCGCTGGTGTGGGCCAACTACCACTTCACCCAAGCTTCGCTCAACGGTCTGACCTTCGGCGTCGGCGCCCGCTACACCGGTCGCAAGCCGGGTGATGCGGCCAACTCGTTCGACGTGCCGTCTTACGTTGTCTACGACACCACCGTCAGCTACGACATGGGCAAACTCTCGCCAAGCCTGCGCGGCGTGCAGACCAGCGTGAACGTGCAGAACATCTTCGACCGCGAGTACATCTCGGACTGCAACTACTCGTTCGGTTGCTACTACGGCCAGGAGCGCGTGGCATCGGTTGAAGTGTCTTACGACTGGTAAGCCACCCCACCGACAAAAAAACCGGGCGATTGCCCGGTTTTTTTATGCCCTGAAACCCGCTTTTTTGTAGGAGCTGCCGAAGGCTGCGATCTGTTGATCTTAAAGAGCAAAAGATCGCAGCCTTCGGCAGCTCCTACAGGGGACGTGTTTAGTGTGAGATGGCTGTGCGCAGGCTTTGGGTGAGTTGGGTGTAGACGTTATCGATGTCCGGCACCACGCTCTGCAGACGCAGGAAGTCGTGAATCAAACCTGTGTATTCGATCAGCTCCACGGTCACGCCGTGCTCTTGCAGGCGCCGGGCATAAGCGCGGCCTTCGTCGAGCAATGGATCGTGGCCAGCCAAGGCGATGACGGCCGGGGCCATGCCTTGGTAATCCGTCGCCAGCAGCGGTGAGAAGCGCCAGTCGAGACGATCCGCCGCGTCGTTGGCGTAGTGCCGGTAGAACCACTCCAGCGTCTCGCTTTCCAGCAGATAACCTTCGCCGAACAGCTCGGTCGAGGGGCTGCTGGTGGAGGCGTCCGTTACCGGATAGCAGAGCAGTTGCAGGCAAGGTTTGATTGCCAGCGAAGCCGGATCGCGCGCCGCTTGCAGGGCCAACACTGTCGCCAATGTCGCGCCGACGCTGTCGCCACCGAATGCCACGCGGTTGATGTCCAGACCTTCAGCCACGGCGTGCTGCGCCAGCCACGCCAAGGCATCAGCACCATCATTAAGCGGGGTTGGAAATTTGTGTTCCGGTGCCACGCGATAGCCCACCGACAACACCGCGCACGGCGTACGCGCGCAGAACTCGCGACACACGCCGTCATGGGATTGCAGGCTGCCGACCACATAACCGCCACCGTGGAAATACACCAGCACCGGCAGCGCCTCGGCCTGCGCATTGGCGGGCCGATATAAACGCAGCTCCAGACTGGCGCCATCACGCGCGGTGTACGGCACCGTCATGACGCTGACATCCGCCGGCGCGCCCCAGCGCAACTGCACCGTAGTGCGCTCGAAGGCTTCCCGGGCCTGAGCCGGCGTCGACAAATGAAACGGACCGGGGCCATCGGCCTGGCTTTCTTCGGCCAGATCGAGGAAGGCATTGAGTTCCGGATGCAGGGACATCGCAGGTTTCCTTATGAAAAAGCCACAGACAAAAGAGGAGCCGCAAGGGCTCCTCTATGTATAACGATGGATCAGGGCCAATACTTAGGCCGCTTGTGCGACACAGTGCTCGATCAGCGCCTCCAGTTCCGCCTGATACTCACGCATCAGCTGTTCGACGGTCTCGGCGCGGTAACGGCGAGTGCTGTAGATGCAGCGCAAGGCCAGGCGCCCGTCGAACACCTGACCGACCACTTCCAGCCAGTTGCCCAGCGCAGCATGCGGGCTGTAGCAACTGCCGTAGCTTTCTGCCGCCGGCACCAGCATGGCTTTGTCGTCAAAGCTTTGGTCGAATTGCCCCAAATAGTTGAAGGTCACGCGTGCCTGCGGTGCCTGACTCAAGGTCTCGGCCATCGCCCCGCCGCTCATGTGACGCAGCACGCCGTAACCCAGACCTTTATTTGGCACCGCCGCCAATTGCCGCTGCACGGCGCGCACCGAGGTACCGATGTCGGCGTTTTCGCCGGGCATCAGGCGCACCGGGAACATGCTGGTGAACCAGCCCAGACTGCGGCTCAAGTCGATGTCCTTGACCAGATCTTCACGGCCGTGGCCCTCAAGCTGAATCAGTACCGAAGACTGCTCACTCCAGCGGCACAGCACCCGGCTCAGCGCCGCCAGCAGCACATCGTTGATCTGCGTCTGATACGCCGCCGGCACTTGCTTGAGCAGTTGCTGGGTGTGTTGCTCCGACAAGCCCAAATGCGCCACCGACTGGTATTGCACCTGATTCTTGCCGCGCGGGTTATCGCACGGTAACTCGCTGCCGGGCTGGTTGATCTGCGCCAGCCACCAGGCCTTTTCCTCCGGCGGATAATCCGCTGCGTAGGCTTGCAAACCTTCGGCCCAGGCGCGATAGCTGCTGGTACGAATCGGCAGATTCGGTGAGCCACCGGCGCTGTACGCCTCGTAAGCCACCTGCAAATCCTGCAACAGCAAACGCCATGAGACCGTGTCGATGACCAAGTGGTGAATGACCATCAGCACACGGCTTTCGCCATCAGGCAACGTCACGTGCGCCGTGCGCCACACCGGCCCATTGTGCAGATCGAGGCTGCGTTGCACCTGCTCGGCATACAGTTCCAGTTCGGTTTCATCGGCCACTTCGTGCTGCCACAGCAACGCTTCGTTGGCCCATTGCGCCTGCATCTCCGCCAGCGGTTGGTAATGCTGATAATGACGCGCGCCGACATCGCTGAAGCGCAGACGCAGGGCGTCGTGTTGCTGCATCATTGCGCGCAGGGCCATTTCCAGCGCCGGCAAATTCAGTGCCTGCCGCGCACGCAACATCAACGCCTGGTTGTAGTGATGCGGCTCGCTCATGCGTTGATCGAACAGCCATTGCTGGATCGGAATCAGGTTGAACTGCCCTTCGGCCGCCACCTGCGTCACGTCTTCCACCACGCTCGCCACTGCGCTCGAACGCTGTTCGAAAATCGCTTCGATGGTCTGCCCACGCATCAGGTCGCGCAGTTTCAGATCCATCTTTAGCTCCGCGTGGTTGCGCACCCGCGACACCACTTGCAGGCTGAGAATCGAGTCGCCGCCCAGTTCGAAGAAGTTGTCGGTAATGCCCACCCGCTCGACTTGCAACACATCGGCCCAGACCTCGGCCAGCAGTTGCTCGTCACGGGTGCGCCCGGCCACATATTCCGCGCCCTTGAACTCGGGTTCCGGCAAGGCCTGGCGATCGAGTTTGCCGTTCGGCGTGACAGGTAGCGCGGCGAGACAGATCACCTGCGCCGGCACCATGTAGTCCGGTAGTTGCGCACGCAATTCGGACTTGAGTCGATCACCGATGGCCACACCCTGCGGCGTCACCACATAACCGATCAGTTGTTTACCCGAGGCACTGTCGCGGGCGATCACCAAGGCATCGCTGACGTCGGCGAGCTGACGCAGACTGGCTTCGATTTCGCCGAGTTCGATACGGAACCCGCGCACCTTGATCTGATGGTCGATGCGCCCGACGTAATCGAGCACACCGTCGGCACGCTGGCGCACCAGATCGCCGCTGCGGTACAGACGATCGCCCGGCGGCCCGAACGGATCCGGCACGAAACGCTCGGCGCTCAGATCCGGACGCTGGTAGTAGCCACGGGCGATACCCTGGCCGCCGATGTACAGCTCGCCGGCAATGCCCGGCGGCAGCGGGTTGAGATCTTCGTCGAGCACGTACAACGCACGTTCGCCAACAGCACGTCCGATCGGCGCGTACGCCGCTTCACAGCGTTCGCTGACTGGCACCTTCCACAGCATCGGCGTGACCACGGTTTCGGTCGGGCCATAACCGTTGGTGAAGAATTGCGGACGCAACGCGGCTTTCACTTGCTCAAAGGTTTGATCCGGCACCGCGTCGCCGCCAAAGCAATATACGCGCACCGGCGGCGGCGCCAATTGGCTGTGTGCAGCGTATTCGGCCAGTTGTTTAAGGTAGGCCGGCGGGAAACAGGCAATCGTGATGCCGTGCTGATGCAAGGCCTCGAAGGTCTGCTCCGGTGTCCACAAACTGGCGTCGCGAATCACCAGCGTGCCGCCGCTGAACAGCGTGCTCAGCCAGCGCTCGTGGGCACCGTCGAAGGCAAACGACATGAAATGCAGCTCACGGGTGCGCTCGTCCATGTCGTATAGCTCGGCAATGGCCTGGCAGTGCATGCTCATCGGCCCGTGCGCCACTGCGACGCCTTTCGGCCTTCCGGTCGAGCCGGAGGTGTAAATCAGATACGCCAGATTGCCCGCGAGCAAGTTGCTGACCGGCGCTGTCTCGCGGTAAGCACTGTCGTCGAATTCATCGATAGCCAGACGCGCCAGCCCCTCGACCACCGGCAAGCGATCTTGCACCTGCGTGTGGGTGAGCAGCAGCGCCATCGCCGAATCTTCGATCATGAACGCCAGACGCTCCGGCGGATAATCGATGTCCAACGGCACATACGCCGAAGCGCTTTTCATCACCGCCAGCAATGCCACGACCATTTCCACCGAACGTTCCAGCGCCACACCGATGACCACTTCCGGCCCGGCACCCAGTTCGATCAGTCGATGGGCGAGACGGTTGGCGCGACGCTCCAGCTCAGCGTAACTCAGGGTAGCGTCACCGCAGACCAGTGCCGTGGCCTCAGGCCGCGACTGCGCATGACGAGCAATCAATTCGGGCAGCAACTGCGCCTGATAACTCGCCTCAGGCGCTGCGCTCCATTGTTCAAACGCTTGCCATTGCTGCGCGGACAAACGCTGCAGGTTGCCCAGGCACACGCCCGGCGCGGCGATCATCGCTTCAAGGGTGTCTTCCAGCGTGCGACGGATCTGCTCCACCGCCTCAAGGCTGAAGGCGTTACGCAGGAACAGATACTCGATGGACAGTTGCTCGCCGAGATTGACTGCCAGATCCATCGGGAAGTTGGTCACGTCATGATTGCGTGACTCACCGAAGCTCAGACCGCTGTCCTGCTGCTCGCTAAGACGCTCGTCGATCGGGTAGTTCTCGAAGACGATGATGCTGTCGAACAAGCCCTGCC